>WRDA01000233.1 GCA_009783675.1 Symbiobacteriaceae bacterium
CGTGTCAGTGGCGTCCAGATGGTAGACTTAAATACTGGCAAGGCAGAACTCATAAAATGCAAGTCAGTACTCATAGCCACCGGAGGTGGAGGACGTGTGTACGGACGTACTAATAATCCTGTGGGTACCACTGGAGATGGATATGCTTTAGGGCGTGAACTTGGTCTCCCCTTTCGTGATATGGAGTTCGTTCAGTTTTACCCCATAGGTCTGAATGAAACCGATCTACCTCTTTGGTTCATCGATTTGAGCATCATCGACATTGCGCCTCTGGTCGATATCGATGGCACGGAGTTTCTCAAACATTACCTTATCAGCCTGGGGCTCACTTCGGGGCAGCAGGGCAATCTGTATGCCAGGGACCGAGCTTCAATTGCTATTCTTAAGGAATATGCCAGCAATGGCACAGCTATGCTGCATCTGGAAAAGCTCACTGCGGAGCAGTGGCAGGGTCGATACTTAAGCTCGGTCCTACGTCTGAATCGTCCGGGAATATATGACTTTACAAAAAAGCCGGTCAAAGTCAAACCCCTCCAGCATTATATGAGCGGAGGACTGGTCATAGACTGCGATGGCTCCACAGAGGTCCCCGGGGTATATGCCTGTGGTGAGGTTACCGGAGGAGTCGATGGCGCTAATCGTATCGGTGGTAATGCCCTAACTAACATTTCGCTTTTTGGTCTGCGTGCTGCCAAAGCAGCGATGCAATATAACCGCGAGCACGAATTCTCTCAGCAAAAAGCAAATCCAGGGACATCCCTGGATGACTTGTATAAAAACAGTTGCGGAGATCAGCCATCTGTACTACGACAGAAGCTTCAGGATACTATGGATATGTACCTCTCCCCGCTAAGAGATGAAGCAGGTATCAAGACAGCTTTGCAGATCATTGCGGATCTAATCTCCCAACAACCTCGACTTAAAATTTCCAACCGCTCGGATCTCCGTGAAGCACTGGAACTACATAGTTTATTAGATACTGCAGAATTGGTAGCTCAAGCAGCTTTAACACGCAGGGAGAGTCGTGGTGTCCACTTCCGACTGGATTATCCGCTAGAGGATCCCGAACTGGCGAAACCAGTTTTTATAAGATGACAGGCCAGAAGATGTCCTGGGCTCACCTCCACAAGATCAGGCTCGAGTTCAGAACACTCTATCATGCATTCGCGGCATCGTGGATGGAAACGACAGCCAGAAGGAGGATTGGCAGGATTTGGTACATCCCCTTCGAGTAGGATGCGCTTTATTTTGACCGTGGGATCCGGTACAGGATTAGCAGAGAGTAATGCCTTCGTATAAGGATGTAAAGGGTTCTGATGGAGTTCATCACTAGTGGCAATTTCCACCAACTTACCCAGGTACATGACCCCGATACGATCAGAGATATGTTTTACTACCGCCAGGCCATGGGCAATAAAGAGATAAGTTAAACCAAGCTCTTTCTGCAACTCTGCCAGAAGATTCAAGATCTGTGATTGAATAGACACATCGAGAGCCGATACAGGCTCATCACAAACTATAAGTTTGGGATTCAGAGCCAGTGCTCGTGCGATACCTATGCGTTGCCTTTGCCCTCCGGAAAACTCGTGAGGAAAGCGTTTACTGTGGAGGGGAGAGAGTCCCACCGTCTCCAGGAGGCCCATGACTCTCTGCTCCCTTTCCTGTGCTGTCCCAATACCATGATTGACCAAAGGCTCGGCAATAATATCCTTGACCGACAACCTTGGGTTCAACGATGAATAAGGATCCTGAAAGATAATCTGCATCTCCCCGCGACGCTTACGCATTGCTTCAGCGGGGAGTTTCATTATATCTTCCCCTTCAAATACTACCTCACCGGTTGCATATGGATTCAAGCGAAGAATCGATTTTCCTGTGGTTGTCTTTCCACACCCGGACTCCCCGACCAGTCCCAGGGTCTCACCTTTATGTATGATAAAAGAGACATCGTCTACAGCCCTGACATAGCCGATTACCTTGGAAAAAAGCCCACTATGCATAGGGAAATAGGTTTTTAAATGCCTCACGTCGAGAATGACTGACTGGTTACTATTCAAGATGCAACCACCCTTCTCCAGCAAGCCACTTTTCTTGTATTGATTGTTTCAATGGCAGGTTCATCGCTGTAGCATCTGTCCCAGGCATATGGGCATCTCGGTGCGAAACGGCATCCCGCAGGCAAATGAGCAGGATTGGGTACCGAGCCTTTAATGACATTAAGCTTCTCACTGACTTGATCCATACGAGGTATCGAAGATAGTAAACCCTCAGTATAGGGGTGCAATGGGCTCGCGAAAAGATCGCCAACTTTACCTTCTTCCACCAAACGTCCGGCATACATCACGGCTACACGTTCAGCCATTTCTGCCACCACGCCAAGGTCATGAGTAATAAGGAGAATAGCCATACCGAGTTCATCTTTTAGCTTACGTAACAGATCGAGTATCTGCGCCTGCACCGTTACATCCAGTGCTGTAGTCGGCTCGTCAGCAATAAGTAAACTTGGGTTGCAAGCCAGAGCCATAGCGATCATCACTCGTTGTCTCATCCCACCGGAGAGCTGATGAGGAAACTCCCTGGCCCTACGTTCTGCCGAGGGAATGCCCGTAAGTTTTAGCATATCGATTGCCATTTGCTCTGAGGCTCTGCGACTCATCTTCTGATGAACCTGGATGCACTCCGCAATCTGATAACCCACACTGTAGACTGGGTTCAATGAAGTCATAGGCTCCTGGAAAACCATAGAAATTTCGTTTCCTCTAACCCGTTGCATTTCATTTTCGGTCAGTTGTAAAAGGTCGTGACCCTTGAAGATAACTTCCCCGGAGACTATCTTACCTGGAGGTGTAGGAAGTAAGCGCATGACAGAAAGGCTGGTCACCGACTTACCGCAACCTGACTCCCCAACTAAGGCCAGAGTCTCACCTTCCGCTACCGAAAAACTCACCTCGTCCACGGCACGAATGGTCCCATCGGATGTAAAAAAATAAGTGGTCAAACCTCTGACCTCAAGTAGTTGCGCGGCCATGGGTCGCTTCCTTTCTGAAGGGTTTTGGATCAGTATATTTAGCGCATAATATACCACAGAGTGCATATTTATGCAATACCCTGTTTTCTATTTATATTTCATGGCTAAATATGACGAGTAGTATTTCATCGGTTAATACTGCCGGGAGAAACAACAGCAACTCTCCAGATGCTCCGTCCAGGGAAACATATCTATCGGCTGAACAGAACTCATTTTATATCCTGCCGCATTGAGAATTACTGCATCTCTGACCAGGGTAGCCGAGTTGCAGCTTATATATTCGAGTTTAGTGATA
>WRDA01000234.1 GCA_009783675.1 Symbiobacteriaceae bacterium
ACCGACCTGGATGGCTCTCTCTTCAGAGACGACAAGAGCATATCCCAACGATCGCTTGATACTCTGACTCGATGTCGTAAGGCAGGCATCCGGGTGGTATATGCCACCGGGCGTACATATACCGTGGAAGCTCTCATCGCCAGCGATCTTTTCGACGGCAGGATTATGAATAACGGCGCGACGGCTCTCTGTGGCGAGGAGGTAATCTTCCGGAGAATGATACCATGGCAGGCATCCAGGGACTTTCTCATAACCTGTGCTGATCGGGGTCTTAGCCCTTTAGCTCAGCAGGGTCACATCAGCTATACGAACTACATAATTCCTTCGGATACGCCGACGATAAACCGCTATCAACTTGTAGACTTCGCGACTCACCAGCTGGATGCAGAGAAAATCCTGCTCTATGTTAATTCGGCTCAGGATGTCGAGTTCATCACGAACAATCTACCTGCCGATACCTACTGCGCAGTAACGCGCTGGAATACCCTGGATATCATGCACACGGATGCATCAAAGTCTAAAGCCCTGGCTGCTCTAGCACATCACTTGGGCATACATCCCACCGAAATAGTTGCTTTCGGAGATGATGTAAATGATCTTGATATGCTCTCCTTCGCTGGGATAAGTGTTGCCATGGGAAATGCGCTGGCTGAAGTCAAGGCTGCGGTAGATCAGGTATGCGAGGACAACGAAAACGACGGTATCGCCAGGTGGCTGGAGGAAAACGTGCTGAGATAAGAATGGGAGAATAACTTGGCAATGCGCGAACATGAGCACATACAGGAACACACGCAGCAATCGCCTGACAGGTTATTGCTGCATATTTGCGATATGACCAACATCATGGTATTATAGAGTTAACGAGCTGGAATCGATTGTGAGAGATAATAAAAGAGGGAGGAGCAATAAAAGTGTTACAGTTATCCTATGCAGAAAAGCTTGAGTTAATGCGGCAGTTGAATTGGGATTCCCTGGATAGCTGCGAAGACATGCTCGCTGTGGTCGAAGGACGGCTGGAGCAGTCGGGGGCTTTTGACAGAGATCGGCTCTTCGTTCGATCACTTGAGCGACTTCCCTGGTATTACTTCATTTCCTTATGGGGTATAGATGAAGCGAAAAAACTATATTCACCTGAAAACGCCAGCCGTGTCTGGCCTAAGGAGAGGAGAAGAAGTTTTGACTTTGCATTCTCAATACTACAGGGAAATCCTATACCCCCTACAAGATGGGGTACTGAACGCTATAAGTCACAACGGAACAGATTTTTTTCTAACAGGGGGAACCGCGCTTAGCAGAGGGTACTATCATCATCGTTTTTCTGATGATCTGGATTTTTTTCTGGATCGTTCTGAATCATTTGATGAACAGTTGGACATAGTATTAGCAGGTCTAAGAGCAAATGGCTTTTCCTGGAGTACGCAAACCGGTTTTATTCGAGCAGACAACTATGCTTCTCTAGTGGTCAGACGAGAGTCCGAAGCTATACTTAAACTGGATTTTGTCAACGATCTGGTGCCACATTTTGGCGGTATACATGCTACAGAGCTGTTTTATAGAGTTGATTCCGTTAGGAACATTCTCTCTAACAAACTTACCGCTCTATCTCGATATGCAGCTAAGGATGTGGCGGATATTCGAGAGATAGCTCTTCAGCAGATTATAGATTGGCCTGCAATACTTAGCGAAGCCAAGCAGAAAGAAGCGGGAATCGAGCCACCCCACATAGCTGAAATCCTGACATCGTTTCCCATGAGTGAGTTCGATGCAATTGCTTGGACAGTTAAGCCTGATTGGAGCACTTTCAAAGAGGATATAAACCGAATTGTACACATGATGTTGACAGCATCTGTAACATCATGATCAGTCACATACGGAAGAAGGCTGCTGCTTGAGACTGCTTCATACATTCGACGACCAGGATTATGCAGATAACGCACCTCGAATCGTTCGAGAATGCGTGCGCGGAATCATTTTTATGGACGAAAAGCTCCTGGTTATACAGCGCCGCGGAGAAATATGGCGTGGTGTAAGGTTTTACGAGTTCCCCGGCGGCGGTATAGAAGCAGGCGAGAGTCACGCAGATGCGCTGATCCGGGAGATATGGGAGGAAACCGGATTCCGCATAAATCCCGGTTCTATCCGTGCTTTTGGTGAAGTCAGAGAGATCCGCCAGGATCTGTTTGAGAATGCAGTATTTGATCAACCATCATACTATTATCTTGCTGAAGCAGAGAGTAACCAAAATGTCCACTTTTCAGAAGAGAGCGACGAGTGGGAAGGTCGTCAAGCTATGCTCGTATCCCTCGAAGACGCTTTGGCTCTCAATTCTCAAAGCGCATCACGTGTGATCACAGACTTCCTCTACCGGGAAGTCTTCATCATGCAGTTGTTGAGTTGCGGATACAAGTGAGACAACGCCGGAAATTTGCTCTGGCACCATAGAGTTATACCCTCCCACACCATGGAAGATAGAGTAAAAATGAGGAAGAACCGGCCTTGGGATGAAAGGATACTGCGCCAGATATGATCAGTATGATATTCGCAGGGATGGTCAAGACAGCAGGTTGGTAGTTGCCGTAAACTAGCGCAGGAGGTCGAGAGAATGGAGCGATCTGCGCAACCGGATACCCTGGCAGCGGTTCAGAAGATGCAGGAGTATATCGACGACCACTTAAGCGATGCTATCAGCATGAGCCAGTTGGCAAAGGTGTCGGGATACTCTCAGTGGCATGCGGCGAAGCTCTTTCGCGAGATAAGCGGCAGCACTCCCTTCGAGTACATCAGGCGCTTAAGGCTAACCAAGGCTTCTCAGCAGCTTAGAGATGGTCATGAACGTATCCTGGATGTGGCTCTGGATTTCGTCCTCGCTTCCCATGAAGGTTTCTCCAGGGCATTCTCCCGGGAGTTCGGGGTCTCTCCCAGTGCTTATCGCCAATCTAAACCTCCGATTCGCTGGTTTATGCCGGTGAAAGCGCAAAGCTCTTACCTGGCAATGATCAGTAGAGAAAGAGAAGGTGGAAGAGAAATGGCTGATTCAACCAAAACGGTATTTGTGCAGGTAATCGAGAAACCGGCGCGTAAGCTTCTGCTGCTACGTGGCAAAGAAGCGACACACTACTTTGCTTATTGTGAGGAAGTGGGCTGCGATGTCTGGGGCATGCTCTGCAGCATCAAGGAAGCCTTGTTCGAACCGGCAGGACTGTGGTTGCCTGCAGAGATGAGGATACCCGGGACCTCGGAGTACGTGCAGGGAGTGGAACTACCCGCCGACTGGCAGGGCAGCACACCCGAGGGATACGACTTGATCGATCTGCCAGC
>WRDA01000235.1 GCA_009783675.1 Symbiobacteriaceae bacterium
ATAGGGATGATACAGTCTAATGGGTTTCCTTAATGAGAGAACTGGGAATGATTAAGGAAGTGATCATCTTAAACACAACAGACTCCCTGTAATGGTTCCTGGAGTGATCTTTTTTAGGCACGATCTTTGAGAAGGATTTTTGACTGAACCTAAATGAGGATGGGACTGCGATGACTAAAACACAAGTAGTTCGCATTCTGGAAGCCAGACAGATAGTGCATCTGACCCACACCTACGATACGTCGGATGGAGGTATCTCTGGCATCCAGGTTGCAGCGAAGATAGGCGCCGAGCCGGAGCGGGTGTTCAAAACATTGGTAACCCAGGGCAGAGCAGGCACCATATATGTGTTTGTCGTCCCCTGCAATGCGGAACTCGACCTGAAAAAGGCAGCACTGGCTGCAGGTGATAAGTCCATCATGATGCTGAAGCAGCAGGAGCTAAAATCCAGGACTGGTTACGAACACGGTGGCTGCTCACCCATAGCCATGATCAAGCAATATCCCACATACATCGATGAGACCGCACTGCTCTTTGAGAAGATATGCGTCAGTGGCGGCAGGATAGGTCTGCAGATTGAACTGGCACCAGAGAACCTGGCTATGCTGACGAATGCTGAGTTTCGTGAGTTGTTTTAGAGGAGTTTCTCCAAAGAGAGATACCTTCATGGGAGGCAAATCATTGAAAAAGATAATTGCTTTAACTATTCTGGTGGCAGCACTTATTGCTACTATTCTTACTCTTTCGCCCCAGGTTATCTTCGCCGAGACCGAGATGGAGTTCTTCAGCTCCCTTCGAATGGCTAGGCCTGGGGATATGCTGTCTTTAGAAGACGTCCGCAAGAGCAACTACGGAATGAACGATCTGGCAAACGGTTACTATGCCGAGATCATGGTCAGTGACGGACATGAAACAGCTGTCACCCAGGTAGGTTTCCTGCTCCATGGCGAAGGGTGGCAACTCGGTCAGTTTGGAGCGGTCCTCACCTTGGAAAATGGTGCTACGATCATTGGCGAGCAAACTCACTTCAAAGACGGAATCTTAATCGAATTTCCCCTGACCGAAAAGATAACCGGCAGATATGAGGCCTATCTCTCCATCGGTAAGGTTCCTTCGGGAGATTATATGCTTGTCAACCTGGTGAACGGTCACGGAGCAGGCGGGACCACCAAGACGAGTAGCTACGACAGGACAGGTAACTACGGTAACGAACTGCTGCCTCCTCCTCCGGGACGGGAAGATCCTAACCCCATAATCAATGCCCCGGAAGATAGTGTGTTCAGCCAGATAGCGATAGTCAACGGCGAGGTCATTCTCAACAGATGGCCAGATTTCTGGAACCCCTTCTCTGATAAGACAGAGGCCATAAAAACCGAAAGCACCCGTAAATACCCGCTGATAGCAGATCCTGTCTTTTCCAGTCTGGCTATCGATCATACGACAGAGAATGTCGGCCCAAAGAAGACCTTAATCGACGGCGATGGAAACATCCACTGCCTGTATGGTCTGACTGATAATATCGTAATCAAAGTGTTCGACCGCAATCTGAGCGAAATTAAAGCCCTGACTATCCCGAAGCTGATGCCCATCTTCGGAGCAGCAACCATGGATGACAAGGGTTTCTACTACATAGCATTCGGAAAAAATCTTTACGATGAAGAGCTGAAGAATGAGCAGAACGTCGCCGTCGCAAAGTATGATAATAATGGCAAATTTCAGGGCAGTACTTATTTTGTCGCGGGTGAAGGTTACTTCAATGGAACCAAGATGCCTTTCGATAGAAATTCTGCAATGATCATCTCCGGCAATGTTTTAGCTGTCCATTTCAGCCGCACCATGTTTAAAAGCGGTGATGGCCTTAACCATCAGTCATCCACTGTCCTTTATGTTGACATCGACCAGATGACTCCTGTCTCGTTACCCATCCCCTATACTTCCCATTCTTTTGCCCAAGCAGCTGTAACTACCAGCGATGGGGGTTTCCTCTTCGCGGACCGTGGAGACGGCTATCCTCGAGGATTCAAAATCACCACAGTTTCCTGGATGGGAGAGCACGGTATCACCCCTTTCCACTTCAGAGAACTGAACCCCTACCAGCAAACGAACTCATCTCTGGCAGGCATTGCTGAAACTGCCAGCGGTTATCTGCTGGCGGGAACCTCGGAACGCGTTCTCTCTAATGTCACCATATCTTCCACTGTCGGAGGTCCTCAGGATCTGTTTATTCAGCTGATCGATAAAGAATTTTTCATTAAGGAGCAGCGACAGGATACCATCGTTTCCAAGGGCGAGACGCGCCGCACCGAAGGCATCCAAAACACCACCGGCTTAAACTACGAGGGAGGGAGTAGTTCCTTCCTCGCTGCCGATACAGTTGATTATGGTGTCGTCTGGCTAACAGCCTACCCGGCTAAGCAGCATGCTTATAATCCAGTGCTTGTAGTACAGGATGATGGCTTTATCCTGCTCTGGGAGCGGCACGAACAACAAGAGTACAGCCATTATGCTTATCAGGATACCTGGTATATGGTGCTAAGTAGCGATTGTTTGGTGATAAAACCCGCCACTAAAATCGCTGGTAACCCACGAACGGAGTCGGTTAACTCCATCAGCTACAGTGGTGGCAAGGTCTATTGGTTGGGAACGCAGTATTTGCATGGTGCAATGGAAATCTCTCTGCAATCCCTAACTATCCTGGATAAACCTTCATCCTGGGCTATCGGACAGGTGGAAGTTGCTGTGGACATTGGCCTGGTACCTTCCGCTTTGCAGTCTGGCTATCAGCACGCCATCACTCGCGCCGAGTTTTGCAACCTGGCTGTACAGCTCTACGAAAAACATTTTGGAAAAGAAATTACCGGAAGGGTTTCCTTCGCCGATACCAACGATGTAAACGTGCAGAAGATGGCTGCCATAGGAGTGGTGTCGGGCATCAGCGAGACCGTCTTCGATCCCCACAGTAAGCTGACCCGTGAACAGGCAGCTTCCATCTTGGTGCGTCTGGCTAAAGCCTGTGACTTACCCCTTGCCAAGGCAACCGTAGACTTTAACGATCATACCTCCATAGGAACATGGGCTGTGGAAAGCGTCGGCCAGGTGCAAGCTGCAGGGCTAATGGGTGGCACAGGGAATGGCAACTTCTCTCCAAAGGACCCTTACACCCGGGAGCAGAGCATCATCACCCTGATGCGGTTGTATGAGTTGATTAGGAAGTAGTTGCTACACCGAAACCTGTGGTATAAGGCCTCCAAGCGCAACATCGAACCATCCCGGCGACGTCTGTTGTCGGCGATGACAGAGCAACTAAAGTAAG
>WRDA01000236.1 GCA_009783675.1 Symbiobacteriaceae bacterium
GATCCGGCAGCGTAAGGCCGGTCCACCCATACCTACAGTTATTGTTTGTTTCTTGCCGCACCATCCCGAACTGCCCCAGGTCATATCTGAGGAGATCATATCCACGGTTTTTAACATATCAAAGGCTACGCCGGATATGGTCGTGTCACGAATGGCCTGTCCTATGCGACCATTGGTTATCTCGTATCCTTCAGCAATACCGAACATGAACTCACTGGTGGTGTCTGCCTGCCCATTGCTTGAACGCACAAGATAATAACCCTTATCCACAGAAGCAATCAAATCTTCCAATTGGGATTTTCCAGGGAGAATTGCGGTGTTGCGCATCCTGATCAGAGGTTCGTCGGAGAAAATATCCGCTCTGGCATTGCCTTGTGGAGAATGCCCCATCTTCAAGGCATTCAGACGGTTATGCATGTAGGATCGCAAGACACCATTCTCGATGAGGATGGCATCTGAAGCTTTGATGCCTTCATCGTCGACGATCACCGGAACTGGCGTCGTTAAACCTCGACAGGTATGGGCAAAATCCACCAGAGTTACTAGTTCACTGGCTACTTGCTCGTTCATTAAGTTTCCTGCTACAGAGCCTCCGAGAACAAGATCCGATTCCACTGTATGGCCAACGGCTTCGTGGGCCAGAATTCCGGATACTTCGGAACCTATAACGCAAAGATGCGTTCCGGCTTCGGCATGACTCCTTCACTCTTGTGCAGCAGCTTTTCGTAGAGAATGGCTATCTGACCATAAAGATCGTCAGGAGATGTGAAAAGTTCATTGAAGAAGCCATATCCTCCATATGATTTGCTTAGAGACACCGGAGCTCCTGAACTATCGTTAATGGTCAGGGAAATGACTATGTTGGCACGAGGAACCAGGGAATGGCTAAAGGCAACCGGAACTGCTTCTCCATCGGTTGAATAGAGCAATTTTTCTGTGTCGAGGCAATTAGCTCCTACGGAGCGTCCCGAAAGATTCGTATAGCTGGTAGCAATATGGTTGTCTATAACACGAACAAAGTCCAGGAGAGTTCTCTGGGGAATTTCAGGAGCTTGTTTAACCAGCGGCTCATGGCAGGGTGCCAGGGGAGGCATCTCTCCCAGATTATTGGCAGCACGTTGCCCCAGAAACTGTGCATTCTCTGCTGCAGCCAGGAGTACTTTTGCTACACCCGATTCAGACATATCGGCGATGGAAGCAAATCCGTACACTCCTCTGTCACAAACCCTGGCTGATGCTCCGCTAACTACTGCATCTGCATTAGTCACAAGATTACCGGAAAGCAGCCCTATGCGTCTGGTGCTGTTTCTTTGCAGGCGTAACTCGGTTGGGTGCTTAGGTAAACTAAACCCAGAGGTCGCGAAAAGGTCTTTAATCATGGCATCGACTCCCCCTTAATAAAATCCCGAAATATTCATTAGGGACTTCTACATGGAGCTTTATTCTCCTGCTATTGCTGCCAGACTTCCGGCATATGCTTGAAAATAACACTTGATTTTAAGACGTTCATAAGCTATAATCAGCAGGCACTCGGGCTGTGGCGCAGTTTGGTAGCGCGCTTGAATGGGGTTCAAGAGGCCCCGCGTTCGAATCGCGGCAGCCCGACCAGATGCAAAAAAAGACCGTATGCGATCAATAACGCATGCGGTCTTTGTTTGCATAGAATCTGACAGAGCCTGATGCATTGACTGGTTGAACACCGAGTAAAGGAGCTGAAATAGTGAATCTGTTAGATGATGGTGAGATTCGGAGTCTAAGCGCTAAGTTGCAACAAAATGCTGCCAACGGTCTTTATCAGGTTTCCGATCTTATTCTGGAGCAGGATGGCCAGACCTACCAGTTCGTCGACCTGGTCATGGAAGGTGGCGGCGCTCTCGGCATCGCTCTGGTCGGATATGTTTATGCCCTCGAACAGGCGAATATACGCTTTCTTGGCGTGGGCGGGAGTTCAGCAGGAGCGATCGTTGCTCTGCTACTCTCCTGTCTGGATAAGCGTACTGTCGCCAAGGGAGATCGTCTGGCGGCAATTCTCAGTGAAATGGATATGCTCTCCTTTATTGATGGGAGCTTCTTTGCCGCGGCTCTGAGTAAACTCCTTGGCAAAGAACGAGCTGTGGGTAAGAAGATACGCGGTTTTTTGCTCTTCATTCTTTCCAGTGGATCTCTGATGTCACGGTTGGGTTGGAATCCTGGTAAGAAGTTTCTGGCTTGGTTGACTGTCTGTCTTAATGATGCCGGTGTCTATACCATGGATGATGCCAAAAAGATCATCGATTATATGCCGGCGGATCTCAAACATCGCATCTACGGGCGAAACTTCGTCAGACCAGAAGCTTCACTGAAGATGGTCGCAGCGGATATCACCACGAGTTCCAAGGTTGTTTTCCCCCAAATGGCTCCCCTCTATTGGAAAGATCCCGATGCTCTTAACCCTGCGTTATTTGCCAGAGCATCCATGTCCATTCCCGGTTTTTTTCAACCAATGGTGGTGCGGGGTATTTCAAAGCTCAGTAACATCGAGGAAAAATGGTTCAATCTTTGTGCATTTGAAGGGAAGATCCCCGATAAGATTACTTTCTCTGATGGTGGATTGTTGTCCAACTTTCCCATTTCCCTGTTCCACCAGCCTCGGGTACCAAATGCTCCCACATTCGGAGCAAGGCTGGGATCATACTCCAGGGTAGTCAGTGAAATATCATCCATCGGGGGATATGCCTGGAATCTCTTCAACTCCCTCAGGCATCATTCTGATTATGATTTTATCTACCAGAATCCGGATTACCAGAGATTGATTGCTTATATACCCACATCAGGGCATAATTGGCTGAACTTCCAAATGTCTGATGAAGAGAAGAGAGTTCTTTTCCGGAAAGGCATGAAGGCTGCATATGATTTCCTGGAAGAGTTCGATTGGCATACATATAAGGAAATCAGGCGGGAGCAACAGGCTTTGGCCATGTCCCTTTCACGTCTGCGTAAACCAGGACGTCTTGACAGGAAGGCGAAAATGATCTGATTCAGTGATCCGCCACTGAATTACTACCTAATAATGAAGCTTTACTCTGACACAAAGTTTGGAGGGTTGATTATGACCAAGCTTACCTTTATCCATCAAATCATTCGCGGGTCTGAGCTCAACGGCGACAGTCCGTTGCCAATGCTGGGTACATTGCATAAGCGCAAGCCTTTGCAAAGTCAACTGCCACCTGGTGATTCTCTGCTAGTTGACTATGGATCAGTCCACTGCCTCTACCCCTATACCCAGCAGGATCGATATAACAGGGAGCTAACCAACCTGCAGGCAGAGGTTGC
>WRDA01000237.1 GCA_009783675.1 Symbiobacteriaceae bacterium
AGTACAACGATCCCAGGGCATCAGTGAAGTGCGGCTGGATTACTTCGATGCTATGGTGATAAGGCCAGCAAATGCCCCTCCCATATCCGCAATGGTATCAATGCCGGGACAATCCTTGAGGATGATTGGTTATTCGAATGTTTTTACTGGCTGGGATGAAGTATTGGAGGCGACTGTAAAGAGCAACTTTGGCACTCTGCCAGTTCTGGGCATTCCTCTTGAGGATCGTTCTTCGTATGAAATTCCTTTGACAATGTTCATCGACGGAGGGATGATTAAAAACCCCCATGACATAATCATACCTGAGACTGTTGCGAATGAGTTCAGTTTATCTCCTGGGGATACTTTGCATGTTACAGCTCTGGCAGAAACTGTGGTGAATCGCATGCAGTTTACTATCACAGGTGTCTTCATTGATAATTCGGCTTATACACCATGTCTGATTAGTATTGAAGATGCTAAAGTATTACTCAATGCGCAGGAAGCCAACTGTTACCTTCTTAAGCAGAAGGAAACTGCTCCAGAGAAGAATATACCATACTACCTCACAAGGATCTACCCTCAGGGCCAGGTGACCTATCGCGGATCGGCTCTGGCTTTGGCTGCAGAGCAAATGACTCATGTGCAAAAGAATAGTGGGTGGTTACGCTTCTTCATGCTCTGCTTCTTCGGTATTGCGATATTTACAATCGTATTTATAACCCATTTAGAGAGGCGTAACGAGTTGGCGATGCTGCGTGCATGTGGCATAAGCAACAAGCAAATATTCTACTTGTTTACAGTAGAATATGGGTTGTCAGAGCTTTTGGGAATATTTGCGGGTGGTACACTCATAGTCATATTGGTGCTGAACCTGGAGGTCTTCCATTTTCTCTCTGGTCTGCAGCATGTACAGTTGGCAATGACTGCTGTCCTTGTTAGCGTTTTAATGACTCTTCTCACGCTTACTCTACCTGTTGCCACCTCCGTATCAGCGGGTGTGAACCAGTTTCTATATAACCGAACGATACCAATCTTTCGCAAACGAATTAATGAAGGCCCACAGAATGTATATACAAGAACTCGAGAGGCCGAAACAGGTGGCGTTGCCCTCAAACTACCCGAAGTTGACGGTAAACCAGACTGTCTGCTTTTGAAGAACAACGGGGAACAGATCATGCGTGGCGAAATTATCGCGGTCCTGGAAAGTTTGGGAGGTTTATATTTGCAAGAGTGGGTTTCCCCTTGTGATGGTACAATCTTATCCATAGACAGCGGCGGTTATGTGGTAATACGTCCTAACGGTTCGGATGTTTAAGAAAAGCCGGGCTAATAGTCAACATCAACCATCAGCACAAGTGAAGCTTGTTGGGCATTATACATTCAGTGAACCAGACTGTCGAACTCCCTTTTGCCTCTGTCACCGCGGGCGACTGCTTCGTTGACTTCGCAACTCGCACTACGCCAAACGCGTTCCAGACTGTCGAACTCCCTTCCTCTGACACCGTCAGCGGTCGTACTCCACTCCTAAATCCTAAATCCTTAATCCTAAATCCTAAATCCCTCAGTTCGTCAGCATATTTAGGAAGGCTGCGGATCCCAGGTCGAAGCCCATTACGAAGCCTCCTATCAGCGGCGAGTTTCCACCTGCAGATCTGATGCCGTTGATTATGGAGGCTGCCAACCCCTGAGCCTGAGAGCCAAAGAGACCGACCATTGCTCCAAGGGCGTCAGCAGCACCGCCTGTATAGACATTCATCCCGGCGCTAAGCACCGAAGCCGCGCTCTGAGCGTTAACTTTGGCAACGTCGGCATCTAAAGATTCCACTACAAACCCGGCAAAGAAGAAGCCTGTGGTCACGAAACCGCAGTAAAACCCCGCCACTGTGCCCTTGGCGAAGTCCATGGAGTTGATGACCACCAGGTATTCCACGAAGGCTCCGTGACTGCCGTCCTCAAATACAGAAATGGTCTGATAAGTTTCGCTATCGATCTCCAGCCAGGCCCAGCGTTGCCTGCCATTATGCTCCACGGCTTGTGTCGGCGTCAGGATGACCCTGCTGCTGTTGCCTATCGTCTCCAACAAGCGCTGGGGATAGCCCCCCTGAGCCTCCATCTCGGCCAGGATAGCACGGCGTGGCTGCCTGTCGGGAGGGATAAGGAGAATATCTCTGTTGCCATCTTCGTCCACGGGCAGAAGCTCCCAGAGTTCCATATAACCCACGGCATTGGCTCCCTGGAGGCAATCCCTCTCCAGTTCGCACATCATCAAACCCGAAGCGATGTTGAAACCATGAATAGTCTCGGCGGCAGCATTATTGGCATTGTGTATTTCGTTAAAAGGTTGGGCCAGATCGATGCTGGTTACCAAATTACCGGCAGCATTCTGCCTGGTGGTGAGAATGATCAGGCGAGAGGTGCTGCTGCGTCCCAGGACCAGCCCCATGCCTTCAGCAAGGGAATCTTCGGCTGCGGTTTGTGAAGCCAGGAAGGTAAAGAGAGAAACCCGATGATAGAGCTGCAGATAGCTTTGGGCATCGGGTTTTGTTACGCCTGCCTGAGATCGGGCAACAGCATCATCTATTGCGGATACTGCACTGGGGGATAGATCGGAAGAGTTAAGCCCAATAGTACAAAAGAGCTTATCCAGAGGCTGTTCTTCCGAGACTTTCAGTTCATGATCGTGCTTTAAACTCCCGGCTTCGACGCTAATGGTAACCTTCAAAGGACGATAATCCTCGGGACTGAGCACCCGGTTTCCCGGTTGCATCCCTTGTGGCGTCAGGCTGTAAGCCAGCCATTCACCCTGATCATTCCTGGCGAAGCTGACATCGATAGCATCCAGAGACAATTCGCTTAAGGTTAAACGCTGCTCC
Organism: Symbiobacteriaceae bacterium; assembly: GCA_009783675.1. Taxonomy (GTDB): domain Bacteria; phylum Bacillota; class JAAYKD01; order JAAYKD01; family WRDA01; genus WRDA01. Next base: position 2,856 of record WRDA01000237.1, read on the forward strand.
AGAACGGTCAGAGTTTTAGTCTCCCGGTCTCCTCCCTGCTCTCCCCCTCCCAGAGTATAGGTGATGCTGCCAAGGAGTCCACCCAGGTTCATCAGGTCAGTGCTCTCGTTTTGGGCCCTGGGGCTTAAAGCCTGAGCTTCCACCTTTACAGTCAGGGTAGCGTACAGGTTGTCTCGGCTGCTGGATTGGGATTCGCTGACTCTTCTGGGCAGGACATAGCCTTCAAGATCCGCCATCTCCCGCATAAAGGGGAAGACAAGCAGATGCCCTTTGCCCTCGCTGTCCGTGTAACTGAGGGCTGGAAGGTAATCGCGCCTGCCGAAGGGTAGTGCAGCCTGGCTGCCACTACCGACAGTCACCTGATCATCGATGCCCAGATAGGCGCATATGGCTTGCCTGCCCAACTCGGTAAGGATGACTTCCCGTCGTTCGGTATTGAACC
>WRDA01000238.1 GCA_009783675.1 Symbiobacteriaceae bacterium
GCCAAAACACTGTTACGCTTCATGCAAAGCGGGCGCCTGGAGGTCAAGGGCAGCGGGGCATTAGCCTGCCATCAATGTGGTGCACCAATCGACAAAGGAACCATGTGCGAACAATGCCAGGCTCGTCTGCTTAAGGAGTTGCGCTCAGCTGTCGCACCTCCAGCCGGCGGCAGACCTGGTCAGGAAAATTCTCCCAATACCTCGAAAAAAAGTATGGGGTTTCATTCGCGCCACAAGTAAAGCTTTAAACAACGCTTGAAATCATACGGGCTATTATGTACGTTAAAAAAACTTTTAAGAGCTAAAGTTTATTTCATATTCATCCGATACTACGTTCGAGAGAGTATGAAAGGGGGTTAAGATCATGACTTCACGTATTAGCAGCGAGCAAATTCGCGCCATTTCAGCGTACAGCCAACAAAGTATTCAGCAGAGGTCGAAAGGCGCAGATGCGACTGCAAGGGAAAGCGTTCCCACTGATAGAGTCGATCTTTCGCCCCAGGCTAAAGAGCTGGCCAAGGACCTGGCAGCAGCCACCAAAATCGTTCGCGATATGGAAGCGACAACCATAGCCACACCCAGAAAAGCAAAACTGGAAGAAATAGCACGTCGTATAAGGCAAGGTTCATATCAACCGCAGATACGCGAAATAGCCGAGCGGATGTTACCGGCATTACACGCACTTGATGAAGACAAGTAGGTCTTGGCAAACAACGTAAAGGATTTTACGCCATGAAAATAGGGCTCAATCCTATCGATCGTTTGATCCGAGCATTACAGGGGCAGCGAACGATATACGCTGCCCTTCTTTCGCTGTATAAAGAACACTTTGGCGATATCAAGGAATGGAACTTGGTCGCCTTAAAGCCGTTGTTATACGAAGAGCAACGCTTAATGCGCGAGCTTAATCTTCTGGAACAGCGCAGACTGGCTGCAGTAACCAGATTAGCCTCTTCCCTGGGTGTACCACCCACGGAAGTAAAAAAGCATCTGACCCATAAGCAGCTGTTGGAACTGCTGGAGCAGACGACTTTAGCGGATGAAGACCCTCAAGAGAAGAAGCAGCAATTAAAGCGGCTGGCCGATCTTGGTATCGAATTAGCAGCCGCTATGCAAGAGCTAACAACAGCAAGGGAACCGCTGTTGCCGCTGCTGCAAAATGCTCTGGAATATATAGATAGAAACGATCCGGACAGGGCAAGCGAACCGTCAGTATATGAAGCCGACCCCAAAACAGGAAGAAGACCCACAACCCGCACCACGCCTGTGCTGGATAAGAAAGTATAATCAATTTAAAAAGGTGGTGAACGCTATGTCCGATACAGCCAGGCAGCTGGTGTTCGACTTGGCTGCTCTCACCAGCGATTTACGCAAACACCTGGAACGCAAGCAGGAGGTTCTAACCTCGGAACAGGTAGAGGATTTAGGTAAATCACTAAGCGAAGAAGGGCTCATATTACAACGCATCAAGCGAAAGCAAAAGAGTCTGGATACCGAGCTGCGTCAACTGGGCAAATTGTCTGCAGAAGGCGGTTACAGCGACTGGCTGCAGGAGATATACCCCGAATGCAGCCCGGAGCAACAGGAGCAGCTAACCAGAATGGCAGAGGATACCATAGTCTGCCAGGAAATGCAGGTATCTCAGCAGGAACTCCTGCGACGATCATTGGTATACTACGAAAGCATGTCACGCTTTCTAAGCGGCGTCCAGGAATGGACCTATAAAAAGTAGAGGTGACTCCCCATGCGTAATACTTTCGCCGGGCTGGATCTGGCTCGTAAGGCATTAGCTACCCAGCAGTATGCTTTGGAAACAACCCTGCACAATGTGGCAAATGCCAATTCGCCAGGCTATTCGCGCCAGCGGGTGGAGATGGGTGCCGATTACCCGGTAATTGTGCCGGGGTATAACGGCATCATCGGAAGTGGCGTCAGGATCGATGCCATCATCCGCATCCGCGACGAGTTTTTGGATTATCAAATCCGTAATGAATACTCTACCGCTTTCTATCGCGAGTATTGCGCCAATGTCCTTGGGCGTCTGGAAAGCTTCTTCAACGAACCCGGAGAAGGTGGCCTTAAAGAAGCCATTAACCGCTTCTACGATTCCTGGCAGAACCTTACCCGCGATGTCACCGACAGCTCCCTGCGTGCCGAGGTTCGCGCCAGTGCCGATGTTTTCTGCAGCGTGCTGAACTCCTTCGACTATCAGATGTCTCAGCTGATTAAGGATATGGATGCTGCCGTTTTAGCCAATGTAAACAGCTTAAATACCATCGCTACGCAGATTGCCGCCTTAAACGGCGACATATATATGATAGAAGCCGAGGGCAAGTATATTGCCAACGACCTGCGCGACCGGCGTGACCTGCTTATGGACGAACTGTCCAAGATTTGTGAAATCAAAGTCATCGACGAAAACAATTATATTACTGTTACCGTTAACGGTGTCCGCCTCATCTCGCATAAGGATACGACACAGCTTGGCGTCTCCTTCAACGCGGAGGAAGGCTGGCACGAGCTGGAATGGATATTCGGACCTAACGTAAGACTGTCTATGGAAGTGTTAAACGGCTCGCTGGGTGCTCAGATTCACATGCGTCACGATGTGCAGTATGTCTACAGAGCAGCTATGGATGCCTTTGCCAGGGATTTCGCCATGACGATCAACTGGCAGCATCGCCAGGGATGGTATCTGGACGAAGATGGCGAGTGGGAAGAAGGTATTGATTTCTTCGTTCCCAGCGGTTTTGACGATGACGAAGCGGCATTTCAACCTAATGGCTTCTCTATCAAAGTAAACCCGCTGATCATGGATGGTCTGCTGGGACTACAGTATATCGCTGCGGTTGGCTGGGATATAGACGAAGAGTTTTCACCATCCGGTCCCGACGGGCAGTTCGTGGGCAACAACATTAATGCCCTGCGCATAGCCCAGATTCGCAATAATAAATCGCTGCTGGCGGAAATCCAGGAGGCGATTAACGACGAAATCGAAGGAACCTGGCTGGAGGAAAGGTTCGGCTTGATCTACTTGGGCAACACTTTCGAAGAAAAATACCACACATTCCTGCTGGAACTGGGCATTCGCGCCGATTCCAACTTCCGCCTATACGAAACTTCATCCTATCAAACAAAAATGCTGGAACAGCGCCGCTCCTCCATCTCGGACGTATCGCTGGACGAAGAAATGACCAACATGATCCGCTTCCAACAAGCATACGCCGCCGCGGCGAGATTATCGGCTGCGCTAAACGATGTGCTGAGCATACTGATGGAGCGCGTGTTTA
>WRDA01000239.1 GCA_009783675.1 Symbiobacteriaceae bacterium
ATTAGTTTACATCATCCAAGGCAAGGGGGCATATGCATTGAGAATCACCGAGTCCCAGGTGAGAACCCTACTCACCGACAATGCTCCGCGGCAGTTTACCCAACTGGGTTTCAGTTTGCTGGTCACTCGCATGAAGGAACTGTATAAGGCCGATCCGAGCAGCGCTTCTCTGCAGCGCTGTACTCAGGACCTCAACGCTTTCATCTCCAAGTTTGAAGTTATTATGCAGCAGGATATAGCCATTCTGAATCGTCTCTAACACCGGAACTGTTATACCAGGGTCAGTATGGATCTGACCTGGCACCTTCTTCCATATTAACCAAGGAGGATAATCATGCTCTTAAACTTAAACCAGGTGACAGACTTAATTTCAGAAGGAAAACTGCTGCATATTGCTGCATCAGAAGATCTTCTGCTCAAGCTTCCCCAGGGAAGCTGGATAGGAGGTTCGACGGAGTACTTCATGGGCGATGGCGGGGGAGTCATCAGCAATGAACTCCTCTTCGTAGACGAGTTGCCTGCGGTGGAGTACACTATCCGAAACTACGACGAGACGAACATGTCCGAGCTTACTCATGATGCCTATGGACACGGATATTCCGTAATTATTCTGCCTTTCGACAGCGAAGCCCATAAATACTTCGCCAGAAACGCCGCTACCTTCGATGATATTTTTCTAAAGAATGTCATCGGCTGGGTCTCGGGAACCAACCTGGCAAAAGAGGGGCAAACCCCTCTGGTTATCAACGGCTTCAACGGATCGATTCTCAAAGATCAGGCGGTGGTCATCCATGCATCATTGCAAGAAGATCAGCTGGTGCAGCTTGGCATCGTCAATATCTTTAAGGAGTATACCGACAGTCCTGTCCTGGAGTTTCCCGAAGATACCTTCAGCGTTACTACCTGTCGCATAAATGGTGAGGAAGTCGTCTTCGCCGATTTTATCGCCGAGCATAATATCGACACACAGCTGCCTCTCATTGGTGACTACTCCGGGGTGGGGATCAACATCTCCATAAAAAGCATCGAAGACGGCGTGGTCCACCTCTATGCTCCGGTTTTCAGCGGCATTTCCTACAAACTAGCGCAGAACATTGCCGACTATGCTGCTGAATTTCGCAGCCATCTGGAGCGCTTCGAAGATGTCACAACCGTCTTCTCGTGTAACTGTGTCTTAAACTTCCTCTATGGAGGGTTGGAAGGCAAAGATACCGGGAGCTTTACCGGACCGATTACCTTCGGAGAGGTCGCCTATCAGCTGGTCAATCAGACCCTGGTCTATCTGGTCATCCTCTAAGAGTTAGTACTATACCCACTCGATAAGTCCGAGCTTGGTCATCCAGTTGACAAACTCCAGGCAGTACTCTTTATCTACACTTCCGGTTTCTAAGGCCACCAGATCGCAGACTTCGGCGAGGGTGCGCTTACCATCGATCCAGTAGACCAAAATGGTGGAGTTGCCACGGCGGCCGTAACGCTTGTTGAATAACGCCCAGGCTTCCTGATCTTCCGGAGATAGTTCTTCAATCCAGCTTCGGCTGTTCCAGGGACCCCTGAAGGTACGCTTCGGGGTTCTTTGCATTTTCGGACAAGCTTCTGCTTTAGTTACCCCTGGAGTTTCGCAAAGACCGCAGGCAGCCAGATGTTCCTGCCAAAGCTTCTCGGTCAGGACCGTGAGGAGATCCTGCTGGCGCTTAAGATCCTCGGCAAACTCTGCCTTAGCTTCCACGGCTACGAAGTTAGCCAGAGAAGCCAATTGTTCCTTTCGCAGCATCAGGAGATAATTAAGTTTGTCCCTAACATCTGCCAAACCGGCAGCAGAATCCTTCGTGCTGGCGGCAGAGCGCAGGACGCCACCTATTTCTGTCAGGTAACGGGTGCGAGACTCTGTCTGCAGCCAGGAGAGATCGGCTTTACCGATGTTCGCAGTCAACCAGCCATAGGTAGCTGTCAGGCAGGCGACTCGGTAGAGCATCATGGGGTCGACCTTGTCGATGGTGTCCGCGCTGGTGTGGTAAAATTTATCCGGCCATTGAATCAGCATCGGAGCGGGAATACCAACGGTTGGGTCGGAGAGGATGTAGTGATCGCTGCCCCCGGAGAAGGGCGCTGTGGTATGTTTGAAGAGAGCATAAGAACCAGTGCCTCCCAGGTTCTTGGCTTCCAAAGCCACCTCGTCCAGGATAGCTGCTGCCAGATCACCGACAAAGGAAAAAGCAGCCTGAGGCGGGTACTCCACGATGAAGGGACCCTGACAGAGCTCCTGTTTTTCACCGACCATATCCAGGTTTAAGCCGGCTTTGATATCACCAAGCCTCTCTTCGTTCTGACTCAGCCAGGCATAAGTACCGGTCATCTCGGGGATCAGCAGGAACCTTATTCCCCTTTGCGGACGGGGCAGATTACCGTTATTAATCATCTTCTGCAGAATGCCGGCTACTTCCAGGAGAACACCGACTCCCGAAGCGTTATCGTTGGCCGAAGCCTGGGGATGGCAGAGATGAGCTTCTAGGAGCACTTCTTCAGAGGTTTCCCCCGGGATAAAAGCCTCGACGTTTTCGATGGCACCAGGATACAGCTTAGCATCGACTTTAGCCAGGACTTTCAAGTACGCAGGCTGTGCAGGGTCCAAACGATGCTTTTCCTTTTGCGCACTGACAGCACGGCGTAGCATGTCGCCTCCCTTGGGGGAGAGGACGAAACCGAAGCAGGGTTTTTCTTTGCCGCTCCACCAGAAGGAGGTATACTGCATGGCATCGGGAATGTCGTAGCGATGTCTGACAGGCGGGAACTCCATCAGCCTGTCGGAAACGATACCGATGGCGCCCCGTTTTTCCACGGCCCAACTACGCACGATATTAGCGTCACCGCCGGTGAAGACAACTGCACCGCTGAAGTCCACCCCAGGATACCCTTCTTCGTCATCACCATTATCCAGGAGGATCAAGGGCGCTTCGACCCCTTCGGGAGGGGTAGGGTAACTGCGCTGGATGATGGATATCTTATCCACGCTGTAGTCCGCCAACAGGCACCAGGAGGGTTCCAGCAACTCCAGTGTCGCGGCTTCACAGCTCCACTCCTCCCACATCTTTTGGGTCCAATACTGCACACCATAATCACTGGGATAGGAGATAATGCGACTGCTGACACCAGCCTTCTGCAGCTCTGCCAAACAGTACTCCGCAGCGGCCCGATATCCTGGACTGCTTTGTATACGGTGGAAGCTGCTGACCTTGGCGACATGCTGGAAGGCGCGATCCCCGGACAGCTCCTTCTGCATCAGTTTAA
>WRDA01000240.1 GCA_009783675.1 Symbiobacteriaceae bacterium
CGGCGATGCCAAGCCTTTGCTTCATGCCAAGAGAGAAGGTTCCATAGGGTTTTCTCTGCGAGGCCAGGTCCACAAGATCCAGCACACGCCGGGTTTCATCACGCGCGGTAATGCCCTTGACCTTGCAAAGATACTCCAGGTTCTCTCTGGCGCTTAGATAAGAGAAGAAAGCCGGGTTGATGACGAAGCCGATGCGTCGCCTGGCTGCACTTAGGTCCTCTCCGTCGCCACCGATGACCATGGTGCCGGAAGATGGCTTAGCCAGGCCCATGATGCACTTGAAGAAGGTGGTCTTACCGGCGCCGTTCCTGCCGATCAGGCCATAGATATCGCCCTGGTGCAAGGTTAGAGAAACCCTGTCCAGGGCGTGGAAATCGCCGTATTTCTTAGTCAGTTCATGGGTTTGGAGTACGATTTCTGCCACAGTAGTTACCTCATTTATAGGATGACAACATTATGCGAAACTTTTATTTTCGGTCGTCACATGACATGATTTTGGAAGGTTGTTTGAATCCCATTGTCCGGTGAGACAAATTCTACTTTGAGATGCATATCCATGGCTGATGCTAATCTCTGAAGAGTTCTAAGAGATGGATTGGCATTACCGTTTTCCATCTTGCTAATATCGCCCTGTGCAACTCCGCTTAAGGAAGAGAGTTGCTTTTGAGTGAGACCGCTTTTTCTTCTCGCCTCAATTAAAGCTCTTATTATAGAAAACTCAGGCTCCAAGTCATCATATGCTTTTTTAAACTCCGGATCTTTTAAGCGTTCAGCTAACGATGATTCAAGAGTTCTCATTTTCTCCGCTCCTTTCCAGATAGTCTTTCCTATATGCTTTAGCACGAGCTATCTCATTAATGGGTGTTTTTTGTTTCTTTTTCGTAAACCCATTAGTCAGAATAACGCATCGGCTCCCAGAGTAAAAATAGAGTATTCTAACATAGGTGGTAGCCAAACTAACTCGAAGTTCAAATATTCCGTCGTCGAGGTGCTTGGAGTAAGGCTCACGTAGTTCAGATCCGAACTCAGATATTAACTCTAAAAAACGGTAGACTTTAGCGCTTAACTTAGTATCAATGGAGAGGAGGTAATCTTCCACAGGGCAATCTCCATTTGCACGCTGATAGTAAACCACTTGATATCTATCCATACAAAATCCTCCTGAGAGACTCTTTGTGAATGTAATTATATAGTATATATCCTATAATGTCAACAGAGAGATTGATTGCGGAAGATGGAGTCTGAACCGAAGGGGGATCTGGGCATATGTGAATATTTTGTTAGTAAGAATAATAACAGATGCTATGCAGCAAATCGCTTCGTAGCATCTGTTTCTTTATGGGTTACCTATATGGTTACATGCGGATTCTTACTTAAGCGTGACGTTACGCAGATTGTAGATCTGTCCGTAAGGGGTGTTGTCGAAACCGTTGAAGATGTTAGCGGCAGCGTAGTTCGATTCGGGGTGGTAGATGAAGAGGCAGGGCAGGTCATAGGCCAGGATCTCCTGGAGTTGGTCGTAGATGACCTTCTGCTCCGCCGGATCGAAAGTGGCAGCACCCTTTTCCAGGAGTTCATCCACTTCGTCGTTGAAGTAGCGATAGTCGTTGAGGCCGCCTCCCGAGTGCATGTATCGGGTGATATCCGGGTCAGAGCCGATGCCCATGGATCCTACCATCGACATATAGGTATCTTCCGGCTGCTCCCCGAAGATTACAGCATCCATGGCGTCGTAGATGGCGCCGGTAGCCAGGGAGATGATGTTCATCTCGATGCCGACTTCCTTCAGACGATGCTGCAGGAGCTGAGCGATCTCACTGAAGACCACATTGTCGTTGGCGATCATGGAATCGAAGGAGCATTTCTGACCCTTAGGGTTGATGTAGATGCCGTCGCCGCCAAGGGTGTAACCGGCTTCCTCCAGGACCTGCTTAGCCTTCTGGGGATTGAAGGGATATGGCTCGCCGAGGTCTTTGAAGGATGCATGGCTGGGAGAGTAGGGGGTGATACAGGGAGCGGCATGACCGTAGAGGACGCTGTTGATTACTTCCTGTTTATCGATTGCCATGGTCATCGCTTGACGCAGTGGCAGATCCTGGAAGAGTTCAACCTGGGTATTAGTGGTCAGATAAGCAAAGCGAAGCTGAGGATAAGAGAAGCTCTGAAACTTGGAGATGGACATGATCCTGTCGACTTCGATGGGAGCGATATCGAAGATGAAATCCAGCTCCCCGGCTTCGAAGGATGCCAGACGCACGGAGATGTCTGGAATGGGTCTGACTTCCACGAACTTAATGGCGGGAGTGCCTCCCCAGTAATCTTCGTTAGCCGTCAGATAGACGCCGATATCGGGTTTCCAGTCAGACATGGTATAGGCTCCGGTGCCCATGGCTACTGGGTTGTAGTTGGTGAAGCCATTTTGATCGAAGCCATGGCTCTGGACGAACTCTTTACAGAGGATACCCATGGTAAAGCGGTGGATAGCCGGGCCGAAGGGGTATTTCAGATTGAAGACTACTGTGTAATCATCAGGAGTTTCGATGGAGTCGATGAAGGCGTACTCCGTGCGTTGGTTCGACTTCTGATCGGGATCCAGCAGCAGTTCGTAGGTATATTTCACATCTGTCGAGGTGAAAGGGGTGCCATCGTGGAACTTAACGCCCTGGCGGAGTTTAAAGGTCCAGACCAGCCCATCGCTGCTCAGGGAGTAATCAGTCGCCAGGCAGGGTTTAAGCTCATAGTTGCCTTCGTAACGCACCAGACCTTCGTTGATCAGATAGATGACCAGGCCTGAGCGTGCATCAGTGGTGCGGAAAGGAACCAGGTACTGAACATCGGAGATCTGACCGATGATGAAGGTGTTGCCTCCCGAGGCGAAGGACTTGCCGTCCGAAACCAGAGGCGGGGGAGGCGGGGGAGTGGTGGGAGCGGTGGTCTGGGGTGTCGTGGCTGTCGGCGTCGGAGGCGTCGTGGTGGTGCAGGCGCCGAGGAACAGCAGGGAACTAAGGAGTATCAGTAATGATTTGGCTAACCATTTTTGTCTGAACGCAGAACTGGACATTTAGGGGGCACCTCTTTCTCTGAATTGATAACGCATAATATACACTATGTCGTATATATATGCAATAGGTAAGTTGAAAAAAACTGGCAAACATCCTTCAGATTGCGGTAGCAGGTTGAAAAGGATAAATAGGAGGGTACTCATCGCCATGAGTACCCCCCTATAATATACCAATTGTTTAAACATGACCCGACATGTTAAAGGCTGGCGGTTCTATTTCTCCTC
>WRDA01000241.1 GCA_009783675.1 Symbiobacteriaceae bacterium
CAGCTCTATCTCCGGGGTAGTGCGCAGCTTCATGCTCTGGGCCAGCCATGAACGGATCATGCCTTTGCTGCTTTGCAACCCGGCCCAGGTGTTTTTAATCTCTTCTTCACTGCCGAGGACACTAAAATAAATAACTGCTTTGCTCAGATCACCGCTGACCTCGACATCGGTTACCGATGCAAACCCGATCCTGGGATCCTTAAGATGATGCAGCAAGAGGAGGCCGACCTCTCCCTTGATGGCTTCGGCTACACGGATGGCACGCTGCCTGATAGGGATCACCCTCCTGCCAACTACAGTTCAGTTCGCTTTATCTCTTCCATGACGAAAGCTTCGAAACGGTCTCCCTCTTTGATATCGTTAAAGCGCTCCAGGAGAATTCCGCATTCATAACCCGAGGCGACTTCGCGGACATCATCCTTGATGCGACGCAGGGAGGCTATCTTGCCTTCATGGATGACCTTACCATCTCGCACGACCCTTACAGTCGCCGCACGAGTAATGCGGCCGTCGAGTACATAACAACCGGCGATAGAGCCAACTTTGGAAATACGAAAAATTTCGCGAACTTCCACATGAGCGATGATGCTCTCTTTGATAACCGGGGACAATAAGCCCTTCATCGCGGCTTGAACGTCATCGAGGATTTCGTAGATCACGCGGTAAGTGCGGATATCCACTTTCTGCTGCTCGGCGATACGCTGAGCATTAGCATCGGGGCGCACATTGAACCCGATGATGATCGCTCCCGAAGCAGCCGCCAGCATGATGTCGCTTTCGGTTATTGCGCCTACTCCGGTGTGGACGATGACTACCCGTACCTCTTTGGTGGTGAGTCGCTCCAGGGAGAGGCGGATAGCCTCCACCGAACCATGGACATCGCCTTTAAGAATCAGGTTGAGATCCTTGATCTCTCCGGATTGCATTCTGCTGAAGAGATCCTCTAAGGAGACCCTACCCGAACGAGACTGCTCCTCCTGGCGTTTGTTCATCGCTCTGGTTTCGGCCAGGATACGGGCGGCGCGCTCATCTTCCACGGCATTGCAGCTGTCGCTGGCTTCGGGAACCTCCGCCAAACCTACTACTTCTACTGGTTGTGAAGGTCCTACACTTCTCACCCGGCGTCCCTTGTCGTCGATCATGGCTCTGATTCTGCCGAAGGTACTGCCGACAACCAGGATATCACCGATATTTAGGGTTCCTTTATGCACCAAAATGGTGGCTACCGGACCACGACCGCGATCCAGTTTAGCTTCGATGACCGTGCCTACGGCTCTGCGATTGGGATTGGCTCTAAGATCTGCTACATCGGCAACCAGCAGGACGCTCTCCAGGAGATCCGCAATACCATCGCCCCTAACAGCCGAGACCGGCACCATGATAGTGTCACCACCCCATTCTTCGGCGATGAGATTATGCTCGGTCAGTTCCTGCTTGACACGCTCGGGGTTCGCTCCCGGTTTATCGATTTTGTTAATAGCCACCACGATGGGTACATTAGCCGCCTTAGCATGGTTGATGGCCTCGACAGTCTGAGGCATGACTCCGTCATCGGCGGCGACGACCAGGATGGCAATATCTGTGACCTTGGCGCCACGGGCGCGCATCGCTGTGAAAGCAGCATGTCCGGGGGTATCCAGGAAAGTAATCCAACGCCCGTCTAAATCTACGGTATAGGCTCCGATATGCTGGGTGATCCCACCGGCTTCCCCGGCGACTACATTGGTCGAGCGAATCGCATCCAGGAGCGAAGTCTTACCATGATCGACATGTCCCATCACGGTGACCACCGGGGGACGAGTGATCAGTGTCTCCTCGGCATCTTCTTCCTCGGCGACGATGCTTTCCGGATTGAAAGCTTCCTTGGGCGCGATCACCGAGCTACCAAGATCGGTGATGATGATCGTAGCCGTCTCCAGATCGATTTCCTGGTTAATGGAAGCCAAAATGCCAAATTGCATCAGTTTGCGGATAATCGTCTGCCCATCAGTCTTGAGCAGATCGGCGAGACCTTTAACGGTGATCGATCCGGCTAACTCGACCTGGGTAGGAATCTGGGTATTGCTGCGTAGCTGTTCCGCTGTGCGTCTACCCTGAGGGGCTCGCTTGGAACGGTCGGTACCCCTGCCTCGCCTGCCGGATTGTTGCTGCTCTCCTTCGCTGGAGAAGCGGCGATCCTGATCGCGATAACGCTCATCGGTGTATTTTTGATCCTTCTTGACGATCTTGGTACTGGGAGTAGCAGGTTTATCGGTGGTCTGGGGTTGGGGAATGAAAGGACCACCTGGTCGACTCCCACCTGGTCTGCCGGCTTGACCACCCGGGCGACTCTGTTGATTACCTCTGGGTGCCTGTCCGTCCCGAGGGGGATAAGGTGGACGACTCTGTCCAGGTCGAGCCGGTTGCCCCTGTAAAACCATGCCTGGTGCCTGAGGCGGGCGTGGTTGATAGGGCCGTGGCTGACCCTGTGCAGGTTGTCCCTGATACGATCCCCCTGGTCGAGGTCCCTGAGGTCTTGGCTGGCCAGATTGCATACCACCCGGTTGCGGTGGCCTTTGACCCTGAGGGTATCCCTGCCCTCCACTATAAGGCGGACGGGGTGGCACCTGACCTGCCTGAGGCGGACGCGCTTGACCCTGATTCTGCCCTTGAACCTGGGGAGGACGCAGGGGTTGAGGCCGGATATTAGCCTGGTTTGGGGCCATGGGGCGGGCTGGAACCTGAGGACGTATCTGTCCGGGAGCCTGACCCTGAGGTGCGGCTACTTGCTGGGGACGAGGAGGAGGTGACGCTTCGACAGAAGTCGCCGTTCTTGGCCTGGCATCGGTAGGAGGTACGGATGGTTTCTGTTCCTCCACCCTGGGACGCGGGGTAGGTTCTACAGGAGCCTGATGCTGCTGCGTACTTGAAGCTACGGCTGGTTGATCAGTCCCCGCAGAAGCTGCAGTGCGCCTGGCAGGTGGGACTGCCTGAGGGGTTTCCGCCTGAAGTCCTGTTTTTTCCGGTGCTTCTGCCTTAATGGTTGACTCTTCCGGAGGCGGAGCTTGCACTGGCTCTGATGAAACTGCAGTTTCTACAGGAATGCTTTCGGGCACAGGAGTAGCTACTGCTTTCTTGCGAGTAGTTTTCTTTTCTGCAGGCTGAGGTGTCGTCGGTACGACTTCTGTCGGCGGTGCTTCCGCTTCTGCACTAGCCTTTCTCCTGCGAGGCGCTGGACTCTCTTTCGCCTCATCTGCTCCAGGAGCAGC
>WRDA01000242.1 GCA_009783675.1 Symbiobacteriaceae bacterium
CTGAATTGTCATCCGCTCTCTGATAACGCGCTCCATCCTGGCCAGGCCGATACGAAACTGGTTCTGCAGCAGTTCTCCTACCGAGCGCAGACGGCGATTGCCAAGATGATCGATGTCGTCGCGCTTGCTAAGGCCTTCCATGATGTTTAATTGATAACTTACGGTCGCCAAAATATCTTCTTCGGTGAGATGCTTCTCATCACGGGGAGAGTAGGTTACACCCAGAGGAACGACGCTTTCGATACCATCCTTCAGGATACGGATCTCCCTCTTGCGCTGCTTGGGTAAAGCTTTCTCCACCCTCTGGATCGCTTCATCATCGATGAGTTCCCCGGCTTTGATCAGAGTCTTGCCACCGGGACCGAAAAAGTTTTGCGACGCCTGAGCCAAACGGATGGTATCCTGCCAGGCGGTACGTTTATAACCATTGCCGATTATCTTGATCTTACGCTCTCCATCGGCACTCTGGATGAAGAGCTCGTTGATACCCATCATCTCCATGCGATCGAGAATCTCTCTGGTCAGGAGGGTCCCTTCAGTTGCCAGAACCTCTCCTGCCGAAGCGATGAGTTTACCTTCTTTATTATAAACATCCTCGCTGATGGCAACGGTGTTAGCCAGAATACGGCCAAGGGCGCGTCTCCTTAAAGCCAGCTTCTTATTGAGCTTGTAGCGTCCCACCAGAGCCAGATCGTAGCGGCGGGGATCGAAGAAGAGTACACGCAACAGAGAAGTCGCACTCTCCAGGGTTGGGGGCTCGCCTGGACGCAACTTCTTATATATTTCGATCAGCCCTGCCTCTGCAGAGTCGGTGCTGTCCTTTTCCAGGGTCAGCTTAAGACGAGGATCCTCACCAAAGAGAGCGAGGAGCTGTTGGTTATTGCCAAAGCGCAAAGCACGCAGCAAAACCGTCGCCGGGATCTTACGGGTGCGATCTATTCGAGCGTAGAGGACGCCATTGCTGTCAGTTTCAAACTCCAGCCAGGCTCCACGATTGGGGATGACCTGAGAACTATAGAGGCGATTGCCGTTAGGGTCGGTGGACCAGACGAAGTAAGCGCCTGGAGAGCGAACCAGCTGGCTGACGATGACTCTCTCGGCACCATTGATGATGAAGGTCCCGTGATCGGTCATCAGGGGGAAATCTCCCATGAAGACATCCTGCACAGTCACTTCGCCGCTCTGCCTGTTGATTAGCTGCACTTCGATTCGCAAAGGTGCAGCATAAGTAACATCGCGTTCCTTAGCCTCTTCGACGGAGTATTTCGGTTTGCCCAGGCGATGTTCACCGAAAACCAATGACAGGTTATTCGTAAAGTCCTGCACCGGGGAGATGTCGCGCAGGAGCTCTTTGAGGCCAGTGTTGAGAAACCATTGGTAGGAGGTCTGCTGCACCTCTATTAAGTTTGGCATCTCCAAGACTTCCCGAATTCGAGAATAGGAGTGACGCTCGCGCATACCCGATTTTACTTTAGTCGCTGCTAATGCCGACAACTACAACACTCCTCGCGTCAATTACAACCGGATGTAAATATTAGTTCATCCCGAAAAAGACATGGATAATAGGCCGCCCCGATTCTCTGCTGACCGCGATCAGCAACTCTCGAGGCTAACCTTCACAGGATTTGTGCAGTTTGTTCATAGGGTCGCAAAAATCCCGCTCACCGATGATTCCGACGCTTAACGCGGGATTTACGGAGAGCTGGAACAACCTGACCTTGCCAGAGATAATGAAATTACCCCCATTGTATTTGTGATAGAGTACAAAGCATAATAACACTTTTACTGGGGCAATGTCAAGAAGAATCGACGGCGCTATCGCTATCAAGGGGGTACGCGTACCCCCTTGAGGAACCCCCGCTTAGTATGCCCATTCTCATGCGCATGTCAGTATGTCAGGGGGTATCCATACCCCCTGAGTACCCCCGGATATATTTGCCCATTCTCAGGCGCATGTCCTGAGAATGGAGGATAACGGAAGAAACGGAGGTGTCGCTGACGCTACAGAAATAATTTCGCCTCAGACCTTGGTCTGAGGCGAAAGGCTACAGACTGTTGGCTTCTTACTTGATGGAGGCAGTAGCTCCGGCTTCCTGAAGCTTCGCTACCAGGGCATCGGCATCAGCCTTGGATACTTTCTCCTTAACAGCCTTAGGTGCTGCATCGACCAGAGCCTTGGACTCGGTCAGACCGAGACCGGTGATCTCACGCACAACCTTGATTACCTGGATCTTCGCACTCCCGGCATTCTCCAGGATGACGTCAAACTCAGTCTGCTCTTCTTCGACCTGAGGAACGATCCCGCCAGCGGCAGGAGCTGCGACTGCCATCATCGGGGCAGCGGCAGAGACGCCAAACTTTTCTTCCAGAGCTTTGACCATTTCAGCCAGCTCCAGTACTGTCATCTTACCTATGGCTTCGATAATCTGTTCCATGTTCATTACTCGACACTCCTTTTACCTATTGTTTATTCTTCCCCTGCTTTTTGCTTGCGCAGGGCTTCCAGGGCATAAACGAGATTGCGGGTGTTACCCTGCATGACATTGAGCATTCCTGAGATTGGTGCGACCAGGGTACCCAGAACCTGGCTAAGGAGAACTTCCTTGGGAGGAAGATCGATGAGGGCAGCTACGGCCTGGGGACCGACGACCTTCCCCTCGACGACGCCTCCCCTGATGTTCAGAGTCAGGCGGTACTCCTTAAAGAAGGTATCGATGACCTTAGCAGGTGCAACCGGATCTTCGGGGCTGTAGAAACAGGCGGTGGACTCAACCAGATAGGGAATGGCGTCCTCCAGGCCTATCTCACTGACGGCGATGCGGGTCAGAGTGTTCTTGGAAACCTTCATTTCTACCCCGGCATCACGACAGCGACGACGAAGCATGCTGACTCTGGAGACATTTAAACCCTTATAATCGGCAAAAATTATGGCGCGACTAGTAGTGAATTTCTCCTTGAGTTCATCGACGATGGCTACTTTGGCACGGCGTTGATTGTTCACTTTCTCACCTCTTTTCATAGTGAAAAGTAATAAAAAACGGCTTCCACCGGAGGATGGATGCCGAGGAAATGACGAGCACTCCCGGAAAGGCTATGCCTTACCCGTAGTGAAACTGTCATACCGACAACCACCTCGGCAGGATACTTATCTCCCTGAGTGGGACCCTGCTGTCTTCGGCGGGAAACTGAGCAACGAACCAGTCATGACGGCTGGAACCCTAAATCCTAAATCCTAAATCCTA
>WRDA01000243.1 GCA_009783675.1 Symbiobacteriaceae bacterium
CCTTCCCAAGTCCAGGGAGTATACTGGTTAGCATGAAGGATCCTGCTGAGGTCTACGAGCTCCGACCGCGGTGCCAAAGCCTCATCAGTGACCTCTCCGCAGTGACAGATTATCCCATCACGAACCCCGTAAGTCAGGTTAAGATTCTGCTCATTGCCCAGAGAATCCGGCAGGGTTTCAATAAGGTCGGCGAAGCGCAGACTGTTCCGTTCGTGCCAATAATCTTCCGACTCACCTATTTCCCGCTGTACCAGCCTGCGCAGGACCTCCTCTCCGTGATGGCCGAAGGGAGCATGACCGAGATCATGCCCTAAAGCTATAGCCTGAGCCAGTTCCGTATTCAATCCCAGTGCCTTCGCCAGGGTGTAGCTGATCGTGGCTACATGCTGCACATGCTCCATGCGGGTACAGATATGATCATTGCCAGTAGCAAAGAATACCTGTGTCTTGTGTTTCAGACGCCGATAGGCATTGCAGTGCAGAATGCGGGTATAATCACGATAGAAGGGAGAACGCAGCTCCTCATCACGATGATATAGCCCCCTCAGGCGAGCAGTAGCATCACTATATCCCGGATGACCGGGTAACATAGCCTCACTGGCAAAAGAAGACATTGTTCTCACTCCTATGGATTGCGATACAGGATATAGTCCAGCATAGACCGTGTGAATCCTGCACCAAGCAGTACATCTGATGTCTGAGGGTCCGGCTTCTTAACCACAATGCGGGTTCGTCCCGACCAGATTCGCCCATCTCTGAAAGCTGACACAAAAGATTGTAATGCCGCTAAAGGCTGTGCATCAAAGAAACGCAGATTAGCACCATGCCTTTCCAGGATGAGTGCGATCCGTCCTCCCCGCAGGATGATTGCCGTGGAAGGCAGAGAGATGAAGCTTGCATCCTGCAAATGGAGCAGAATGTTACCATAAGCCTGGGCAGGGTCACAGGCAGCGAGACAAATGTAGTTCTCTCTTTCTGTAGCAAGTTCAGCGATCATTTGAGGTGCGGTTTCATTAGCGATAAACTGTGCTCCCGAGAGACCTCGCACAAAGTAGCCTCGTCGCACCTGCCCGGTGTACTCCCATAAACGAAGGGTTTCCAGGGCCTGCCCCCAGGGAATCTCCTCTTCTTTCGCCGTTTCACGGCAAAGGACCCCCCAGCGTCCCATGGCTTTGCGTAATCTCTCTTCCCAATCCTGTTCAACCAGTTCGGGTAAAGCCTCCCAGCGGCCAGCCTCAAGTATAGTCAGCCGTTCTCTGACCCTGGCTTTTCCTTCAGAAGCTCTGCGTTCCAGGATACGTGCTGGTTTAAGGCTGTCATTGCTTATCAGGCCGCGTTGCATCAGAGAGAGGAGAACCTCGGGCAGATACTCACGATCCACCAGGGGCAGCAAAGCAGAAGCAAAGAGAGCACCGCGCTGACGCAAACTATCCAGGACGATTTCCTCTTCCTTGCTTAAGCCTAAGACTTCTTTGTATGCCGCATCGATATCAGAGCCCAGACGGGGATCGAAGCGAAGATTCTTTTCATTATCCAGTCGCCAGCGATAGCTCCCGTTTTGTAAAAAAGTATCAAGCATTCTCGGCTGATACCGCAGCACCCTGGCTGGGAGGATCGTCTCTTCCCAACGTTCACGGGGAAACCAATAACCATGCAGGTTGGTGATGGTTTTCTCCAGATCATTTTGGGGATCCGGACTGACTACGGTCTGCTGAGCCAGCCAGGCTGCATAACGATGAGGAGGTGCGGTGACTATCTGTGCCCTCATCCTGGCACGCCTCATCCCTGATGCTCGCTCGTAGACATCCCTGTGGACATACATATCTTCCCAGGGGACGGCGAGATTCAGTTCCACCAGGTTATCGAGAATAATCTGAGCAGACTCAGGGTCCAGAGCATAACGCTCGGCTATACCCTCGGCATCAGCAGCTCCCCGATATCGCAGGCAACGGCGAACTATGCGCTGCATAGCCTCGTGATTGCCACTGAAGGCCCCCTCATAGGTTAGGGCCTCTTCGGTAGCTATCCATAAGCCTGGCTCGATGTACCGCGCTCTGCCTTCCTCTGCTAACTGATTAAGCAGAGCCGGAGCAAGATCGAGATCCCCGACTCGCAGATCTCCACTGATCATCAGCAGATTATGGACTCCTTCGCAATCGCTTGGTTCCTGAGTAAAGGAAGCTTTATCGAGATCCTCCTTAACAGGAGGTAGAGCCGAGGCATTCTGGGGAGTAGTTGTTGGCTGGTACAGGGATCGCGATCGTTCGGGGTAAGGGTCTTCATACATCATCATTCCTTCGAAAAGACGCTGGAACTCGATTGCCATAGGAGATGGACGTTCATGGCGTACCTCCAGGACAGATATCTGTCCGCTGTGGATCTCTGCCAGAACCTCGTTGATGCCCTGCAAATCCAGATAGTTGCTCAAGCAGTCGCGCATCGTCTCTTCCAATAAGGGATGGTCAGGATAGTTGAAGGCTCTTTGCAGTGTTTCATCGCTCCTCAGTCTTTGCAACCACAGAGGCACCCTTCCTCTGCTGCGCATGCCCATCATCAGGGAACGCGATGCATTGTAGCGGAAAACCATTGCAAAGAGGGGATTATGCGGCACCAGATTTCGCAGCAGATCGGCAATTCCCTGGCTGGGCAAACGATGTAATAAACCCTCTGGAATGGGAGCATTGTCCATACTGTGGAGCAGAATGCCATCCTCGGATTGCATAAACTGCACAACTCGCCCCTCCGCTGCTGCGATCTGCTCCAGGAGCATAAGCAAGCCGAGAATCACCCTGCCACCGAAGGGAGTGTAGACGATTGCCGAAAAGGTACCCTGATCATCGCGAAAATGCTCGATGACAATGCGGCTGTCAGTGGGTAGGAAACCGTTGGCTTCTCTCTGTTCCAGAAGCAATCTGGCAGTGTTCATCGCAGCATATGGTTCCATGGCAAACTCTTCCTGCAGAGCAGTCTCCAACTCTCCTGGTTTACTAAACTGCTCTAAAAAAGCGTAGTCAGCACCGATTCTGCGACCCAGAGAGTATTTACGACCCATCCAATCTCCCTGCCAAAAGGGTGAGACAGCTCCGCTGGTAGGAGCCGGCCTTACATAAACCCTATCACGATCGACTCGCTCGATCTGCCAGGCGAATGCTCCCAGCATGAAGCGATCTCCTATACGGGATTCGAAGACGAAGACTTCGTCTAATTCACCTAAACGGGTCCCATCATCCAAAGCGAC
>WRDA01000244.1 GCA_009783675.1 Symbiobacteriaceae bacterium
TGATCAGCTCGCTGTCGATGATATGCCCGGTGTCGTGAATATGGACGCAGGCTCCTTTGGCCACAGCCTCGGCGATAGCTTCGCCGGCAGCCTCGATCGCCGGACGCTGGCTGGCTCTGACCCTAGCCAGAAGTTCGTCGACAGTAGCGAAGTAGGTATCAAGTAGCATGAAATCAACCCTTTCGGTGTCTAATAGGTTAGTTCAGGTTAGTGTAGAACAGAAAGGTCGATGGAGTCAAGCGCGATGGTTAGTGATAAGTGGTTAGAGGTTAGTGGCTAGAAGATGACGAAAAGAGGCGTTTCCGCCTGCCTACGGCAGGGATTTCACAGATGAACACGGATTAGTGCGAACGGAATTATGTTTGCAAGATGAACGAGTGGCTAACATAATGTGAAAGGGAGTTAGCCAGTATCTGCAAAGGAAACGAGGAATACTCTAAAGGGATTCTTTTAGCTGAGGGAGAAGATAATTGTAGTTCCACATTACGCTCGACAATGCAGATAGGACGATGAAAGAGATGAAGAAAGATACCATGCTCAAACAGCGTTTTTTCCTGATCCTTACTCTGGTGGCCCTCCTTCTGACTGCCTGCACTCCGACGCCAACGCCCACGGCTTCGGCTCCTACCCCTGGTACCAGCACACCTGCCGTCACCAGGACAGAGCTGCGGATCGGAGCCATGCGAGGACCTACCGCCATGGGCCTGGTCAAGCTGATGCAGGATGCCGAGAATGGCGAGACCGATAATGATTACCTCTTTACCTTGGCTGGCGCTGCCGATGAATTGTCTGCCGCCCTGCTGCGCGGTGAGTTGGATATCGTCGCCGTGCCGGTAAATCTGGCTTCCCTGCTTTATAATCGCAGCGAGGGTGGGGTCATCGCCCTGGCGTTGAATACTCTGGGCGGGCTTTATCTTCTAGAGGATGGGGACAGCATCTCCTCCGTAGAGGATCTGCGCGGGAAGACGATCTTCTCCACCGGGAAAGGCACCACTCCGGAGTTCTCTCTCAACTATATTTTAACACAAAATGGCATCTCCTTAGAGGAAGTTACCATCGATTATCGCAGCGAAGCCACCGAAATAGCCGCTCTGCTGGAACAGGGCATGGCTACCATCGCCGTGTTGCCGGAGCCTTATGTAACTTCAGTCATGGCCAAGAATGACAAGCTACGGGTAGCTCTGGGATTCGCCGTGGAATGGGAGAAGGTCAGTAGCGGAGGTGCATCTCTGGTGGCGGGAGCGACCATCGTACGCAGTGGCTTTCTGGCTCAGCATAAAGACGCCATCGAAATTTTCATGTCAGAGTATGAAGCCTCGGTAGCTTACACCGAGAGCCATCCCGCCGAGACTGCCGCCTTAATCGCCGATATCGGCATTATCCCCAATGCCAACCTTGCCGCCATCGCCCTGCCGAAATGTAATGTTGTTTATCGCATCGGGGATGAGATGCAGCGGGATATTGGCGCCTACCTGCAGGTCCTCTTCGAAGCTAACCCAGCCTCGGTGGGAGGAGCATTGCCGGGCGACGACTTTTATTATCATAGATAAATTCTTCGTTAAGGTATCTCTCTCCAGAAAGGAGTATGGCTCTTGCAAACCATCTTCGTTGTTGATGACAGCGATACCAACCTGGCTATGGCTAAGGAAGCGCTGAAAGATCACTATCGGGTGATGACTCTGCCTTCGGCGGTTCGCATGCTGAACATGATGGAGAGAATCACCCCGGATCTGATCCTGCTGGATATCGAGATGCCCGAAATGGACGGTTTCGAGGCTTTAAACCTTTTGAAAAGCACCGAGAAACATGCCGGAATCCCGGTAGTTTTCCTGACCAGCATGACTGACGCAGCCATCGAAGTACGAGGCTTCCAGCTGGGTGTGGTGGATTTTATTACCAAACCCTTTACCGCTCCGGTTCTCTTAAATCGTATCCGAACTCATCTCAGCATCGATGAGTTGATTCGCGAGCGCACCATGCAACTCCAGGAGAAGACCATCCAGCTGCAGACCCTGCAGAATGGACTGGTCTTCGTTCTTGCGGATATGGTCGAAAACCGTGACCAGATCACCGGAGGGCATATCGAACGAACGGCCGCCTATCTGCAAATCCTCACCGAAGAGATGATCGCCAAGGAGGTTCACGCCGCGGAACTGCTGGATATGGACCTGGATCTGCTGATATCTTCGGCGCGTCTGCACGATGTGGGCAAGATAGCCATCTCCGATGCCATCCTCAACAAACCTGGTCGGCTGACTGAAGAAGAGTTTGCCACTATGAAGACCCATACCACAGCTGGGGTCCGCATCATCGACCAGATCATCAACCGAACCGGGAATGTGGAGTTTTTACGTAACGCCAAGCTGTTCGCCGGTTTTCATCACGAAAACTGGAACGGGCAAGGCTATCCCCATGGCCTGGTGGGCACAGCTATTCCTCTGCAGGGCAGGATGATGGCTTTCGCCGATGTCTATGATGCCCTGATCTCGGAACGACCATACAAGAAGGCCCTCTCCTCCGATGAGGCGGTAAGCATCATCCTGGAGAATGCAGGCAGGCAGTTCGATCCCATGATTGCGAAGGTCTTCTTCGAAGCGAGAGATCGCTTCGCCGCCATAAAAGGATAACAGGAGGACGGCATAGTGAAGCAGGTTATCCAGACACATCTCGACCTCTGCACAGGGTGCAATCGCTGTGTCAGAGAGTGCCCCATGGAGATGGCCAACGTCACTTATCAGGATGACGAGGGCGCTGTCCGTGTCACCATCGATCAGGAGAAATGTATCTCCTGCGGGCGCTGCCTCACCGCCTGTAAGCATGGTGCACGCTATTATATCGATGATGTGGAGAGTTTCTTCGCCAATTTGGCTTCCGGAATCCCTATCTCCCTGATGACTGCACCGGCGATCCGCACCAACATCCCTGAGTATAAGCGTCTGTTTACTTATCTTAAGAGCATCGGCGTACGTAAGATCTACGATGTCTCTCTGGGCGCCGATATCAGCATCTGGGGCCATGTGCGCTATCTGAAGGCCAATAAGGACGCCAGACTGATCACCCAGCCTTGTCCGGTGATGGTCTCCTACTGCCTGATCTATCAGCAGGAGCTGCTTCCCTCACTTTCGCCGGTGCACAGTCCCATGGCCTGTGCCGCCATCTATATGAAAAAGTATGAAGGTATCTCCGATCATCTGGCAGCGCTTTCACCTTGTGCCGCCAAGCTCAACGAATTCGATCA
>WRDA01000245.1 GCA_009783675.1 Symbiobacteriaceae bacterium
TACAAAGGGATGATTGACTGCTTTCAGACTAAGATTGGCATCGCAGGAAAGGAGTTGCCCCGCTTTAAGGACAGATTGTCCATCTGTTGCAACCTGACCGCTGAGGATCAAACCCTGAGCCTGAGCGCGAGTGCTGACAAGGCCTCTCTCTACTAACAGTATGTCGGCACGCTTTCTACTCTGCATATCTTCACTCTGAGCCAGAGCGAAGGAAGGTGAGTACCGCTTCAGTAACCGAGTGCAGATCAAGCTTGCTGGCGGCCAATAGCTCAGTGCGTTCGCCCTGATGCAGGAAGGCAGAGGGTAATCCAAGGGTCTTAATATGACAGATAACATTGTTTTTTTGGCATAATTCCATAATGGAACTACCTACTCCCCCGGTTAGGGTGTTCTCCTCGAGAGTGATAATCTTCCTGCCATTTTTTAGTACATGGCCCAGAGTAACCTCATCGAGGGGATTTATACTCCTGAGATTAACGACACCAAGAGTATAGCCCTCCTGGCGAAGGTTATCACTTACTTCTGTCGCCAGAATAGCCAAAGGTCCTACAGCAAGAATCCACGAGGCTTCACCGGGACGCATAATTTCACTTTGTGTTAAATCAAGCAGATTCTGTCTGTTCAAATTAGCCGGTAGGCCTTCTACTCCTTCGCTACGGGGATAACGGATTGCTGTGGGAATATCCTCCATAAAAGAGAGACGCAGCATGCCACGCAGTTCATGATAATCCTTGGGAGCCAGCACTCTGAGACCAGGAATCAATCGCAAATAAGAGAGATCGAAGATTCCGTGATGAGAGGCACCATCTTCCCCCACAATTCCTGCTCGATCAACAGCGAATACTACAGGCAGATTCTGTAATGCTACATCGACTACTAACTGATCGAAAGCTCGTTGCAAAAAGGATGAGTAAATCGCCACTATGGGGCGTGCCCCACCGGTGGCGAGACCGGCAGCCAGGGTTACTGCATGCTCTTCAGCGATCCCGACATCGAAGAAACGTTGGGGATAACGCTCAGCAAATGATGCCAAGCCTGTACCCTCCGGCATAGCGGCAGTGACAGCCACGATCCTGGGGTCCTCTGCTGCCAGATCCAGCATTGTTTCAGCGAAAACCTGGGTAAAGGAACTTTTGGTAGCTGAGATGGTTCGGCCAGTTGCACTGTCGAAGGGAGATATGCCATGAAACCGGGTTGGAGATAGTTCTGCCGGAGTATACCCCATTCCCTTGCGGGTAAGTACATGGAGCAAGACAGGAGTCGTAGCTTTCTTTGCTTGTTGCAGGATAAACTCGAGAGCAGCAAAGTCATGACCATCTACTGGTCCCAGATATGTAAAGCCAAGTTCTTCAAAGATCAATCCTGGCAGGACCAGGTGTTTTGCAGATATCTTGATGCGTTGGATTAAATCGATAATCCGCTCCCCTTCATAGGGAAGCTTCTGCAAAAGGCTCTTGACTTCGTTCTTGGCCCAGAAGTAACTCGGTTGAACTCGCAGTTCATTAAGATGCTTGGCAATGCTGCCGACATTAGCTGAGATTGACATGTCATTGTCATTGAGTATCACAATTAGCCTTGTTGCGCTTTGGCCGGCATGATTCATGGCTTCGAAAGCCAAGCCTCCGGTCAGAGCACCATCACCGATTACTGCTGCGATATGATGGTTTTCAGATCGCAGGTCTCTCGCTAGCGCCATCCCTAAAGCAGCAGAAATAGAGGTGGAACTGTGGCCCGTTTCATAAACATCATGGGGGCTTTCACTGCGTTTGGGAAATCCGCTGAGCCCTTGATATTGCCTTAGGGTTGCAAACTCCTTTGCTCTGCCGGTAAGCAGTTTATGCGCATATGTCTGATGGCCTACATCCCAGATGATTTTATCCCTGGGGCTCTGAAATGCTCTGTGTAAGGCAATTGTGAGTTCCACCACTCCCAGATTGGATGCCAGGTGTCCACCGTTATGAGAGACCACTGTTATGATCATTTTTCTCAAGAAGTCAGCCAGTCTGATAAGTTCGTTTTCGTTTAACTCTCGGAGTCGTGCCAGCAGTTCCTCGGCAACTTTGGCATCCTTCTCATAAAAAGTAGAGGTATAATCACCCATATTATTCACCTACCCTGTTAGATGGGGGCTCCTAACCCCCATTTGCGCTGTTTCCACCCCACACATGTTTTTACTTGTTGTTAAACCAGACTACCCATTATTAGACCTAAAGCTGCTCCGGCAAGGACTTCGAAGGGTGTATGTCCCAAGAATTCGCGTAGTTGCTCTCTCTGTAACTCCTGGAGATCGGGGAACTGGGTGATAAGGATATTCAGTATTCTGGCCTGATCTCCGGCAGAACGCCTCACTCCTGCTGCATCATACATGACGATAATGGTATTGACCAGAGCTACAGCAAAGACAGCAGAGTCCCAGGAGTGGAGACGACCTATGGATACGGAAAGCGCAACGGCTGCGGCCGTGTGCGACGATGGCATGCCCCCCGAAGTAGCCAACAGGGACCAATCCAGAACCCTGTCACTTAGCCAGACAATGAAAACTTTCAGTAGCTGAGCACTGGCTGTACCTAAAAAAGCCGCCCAAACCATTCTATTACTTAGTAAGGTTGCCACCGGAACCCTACCTTTCTCTATCGCGCATGCCGGTGATATATTCTATCAGCAACGGCCTGTCAAGTGATAATCTACCCATCAGAGCAGCCAACTTTTGATCTTCTTCCGCCAAGAGGAGGTGAGTTGCTTCGAGACCAATCAAGGTTGGGTAATTCATCTTTCCCCTGCGTTTATCCCGGCCCGTAGCCTTCCCCATTATCTTGGGATCTCCGCAGCTATCTAATAAATCGTCCTGGATTTGAAAGACGAATCCAAACTGAGTACCTACAGCGTGTAAAAGGATCCTTTCCTCTTCGCATAAACCAGCTATCTCAGCAGCTGCAGAGAAGGCGCAGCGCAGGAGTGCGCCTGTCTTTCCACTATAGATATCCATGATTCTTGCCAGAAGATCAACTTGCCGGACTTCGTTGCAAGGCGGCTTTGAGAGGTCTGCCGCCAGATCAAACTCTCCTGACTGACCTCCGACCATGCCTCCAGCTCCGGCAGCCTTTGCCATTTCATTGATGATCTTAACCGCTACTGTCGCATCATAAGCTTCCAGTTGTATACCCTTGATTATAATAGGAAAAGCTTCACTAAGCAGAGCGTCACCAGCCAGGACTGCGGTTGCTTCGTCGAATA
>WRDA01000246.1 GCA_009783675.1 Symbiobacteriaceae bacterium
CTTCGGCTCCCAGGGATTCCAGCATGCTGACTAGTTCGTTATTACCTGTGGGGTGGTATTTTACCAAAATTTCCCCTACAATACCGACTCTTGGCTTAACAATATCCCTCAGAGGCAGGTTCTCAAATTCTGAAATCATCGTGCGTACATTGCGGGCAAACTGTCGGGTAGATCCGTGATGCAACGCTTCCCGGCATATTTCGTCCCACTTTGTATACAAAGCGTCTGCCGACCCAACTTCTTCTTCATAAGGTCTGGTTCTGTACAGCATGCTCATCAGCAGATCGCCATAAATAATCGCCTGGATAGCCCGTTTAACCAGGCCGATAGTTACCGTGAACCCCGGATTAGCTTCGATACGGTGAGCATTTAGAGAAATAACCGGAATATGATTCATACCTGCTCTGTTTAAAGCTTTGCGCAGGAAGGTAACATAGTTGGTATCCCTGCATCCGGCACCCGTCTGGGTTATGAGCAAGGATACATTGTTCAGGTCATAGGCTCCGGAGTTAAGAGCGTTCAGCAACTGGCCAGCCACGATCAGAGCCGGATAACAGGCATCGTTATTCACATACTTTAGCCCGGTATCTATAGCGGCATACTCCAGCGAAGGCATGACTTCCATATTGTAGCCACAGCTGCGGAAAGCTTCCTGTAGCAGATTGAAATGTATGGGACTCATTTGTGGTACCAGTATGGTGTGAGCATGACGCATTTCTCTGGTGAAGACAACCCGTGCCGGTCGTGGCGAAGGCACCTCGGGTAGAGTTCGGACTGCCCGGCGCTCTTTGGCCGCGGCAAAGAGAGAGCGGATGCGAATCCTAGCCGAGCCCAGGCTATTTACTTCGTCGATCTTGATCAGGGTAAACAGCTTCCCGGACGCTGCCAGTATCTCTTCTATTTCATCCGCTGTGATAGCATCCAATCCGCAGCCGAAAGAGGTAAGCTGTACCAGCTCGATCTCCTCCCTGGTCCGCACAAAGGCGGCTGCTTCATAGAGGCGCGAGTGATAGGCCCACTGATCTCGCACCACCAGAGGTCTTTCGACATTGCCCAGATGATACACACTGTCTTCGGATAATACTGCAACCCCGTAAGATGTGATAAGTTCCGGGATGCCATGATGAAGCTCGGGATCGATATGGTAAGGACGCCCCGCCAGGACGATAGCATTGCAGCTGTGTTCCGCAAGGTAAGCCAGGGCATTTTCGCCCATACGCTGGACATCGGCCCGGTAGTTTTCCTGCTCTTTCCAGGCTGTCCTTACGGCATGATAGACATCGGCTTCGGGAAGGTCTGGAAACTCTTCGATTAACCGATTGGTCAGAACAGGTAAGTCGTTAAAGTTAAGGAATGGGTTGTGAAAACGGATCGCTTCGTTCTGCAGAGCTTCGACATTGTTCTTGATGTTTTCCGGATAGGAGATAACAATCGGGCAATTGTAGCAGTTATCGGACTTGGGAATAAGCCATGTCTCGTAGACGATACAGGGATAAAAGATGTAATTTATGCCCTGCTCTAACAGTGCCTCTATATGCCCATGCACTATTTTAGCCGGGTAACACTGGGATTCACTGGGAATGGACTCCAAACCCTTA
Organism: Symbiobacteriaceae bacterium; assembly: GCA_009783675.1. Taxonomy (GTDB): domain Bacteria; phylum Bacillota; class JAAYKD01; order JAAYKD01; family WRDA01; genus WRDA01. The sequence continues at coordinate 1,599 of WRDA01000246.1, forward strand.
GCGTACAGCTCCCGGGATGATGGTGGCGAAAGGACGACGCGGAAGCCAAGCTCAGTAAAGAAAGTATGCCAGAAGGGATAATTCTCGTAGATGTTTAAGACTCGAGGGATGCCCACCGTTCCCATGGGAGCACGCTCTGCCGCCAGAGGCTGGTAGTCGAAGAGACGTTGATACTTCTCCTGATACAGATTCGGCACACCGCTGGAGTTTCGTTCCTTACCTATACCGCCTTCGCAGCGATTGCCGGAGATAAAACGTCTCTCGTCTGCCAGACCAAAGAAGCGGTTGATGGTCAGCAGACAGTGGTTAACGCAGCCGGAACAGCGCCCATGGGAAACCTGAATCTCCTGTCGGCTAAGATCGTCAGGCGGTAGAAGCGAACTGACCTGGGTAGTTGTATCTGTCAGCACATCGCTCTCCGACAGGTATTTTTCTCTGGCTATCAGGGCAGCGCCATAAGCTCCCATGAGACCAGCGATATCCGGTCGGATTGCTTCTCGTTCGCTGATGACTTCGAAGGCGCGTAATACCGCATCGTTATAGAAAGTACCACCCTGGACGACGATAGTTTTACCCATCAGCTGCGGGTCGGTGATTTTGATCACCTTATGCAGGGCATTCTTGATAGCAGAATAGGCCAGACCCGCGGCTATGTCCGCGACTTCGGCGCCTTCCTTTTGCGCCTGCTTCACCCGGGAGTTCATGAAGACAGTGCAGCGCGAACCTAAATCCACCGGGTTCTCAGCAAGCAAAGCACTCTCGGCGAATCTGGCTACATCCTGATCAAGTGAGCGGGCAAAGGCTTCGATAAAGGACCCGCAGCCGGCTGAACAGGCCTCGTTTAGCAACACAGAATCGATGGCGCCATCTTTAACCTTCAGGCACTTCATATCCTGCCCGCCAATATCCAGGATGAAGTCCACATCCGGAGCAAAAAAGACAGCGGCTTTCAGGTGCGCGACAGTCTCGATCTCTCCACTGTCCACACGAAAAGCCGCTTTAACTAACCCTTCTCCATAGCCGGTAACACAGGAGTGCCTTAAGATGGTACCCTCAGGGAGTATGCTATAGACCTCTGTGAGGGCATCGCCGATTACACGTAGAGGTTGACCCTCATTACCGGCATAAAAAGTATATAGTAACTCGCCCTCGCTGCCAGTGAGCACCAGTTTGCTGGTCGTCGAACCGGAGTCGATACCCAGGAAAACGTCCCCACGGTAGCTCTGCAGAGGAAGCCTTGGCACCCTGGACTGACTATGACGCTGGCGAAAGGCAAGGTACTCATCCTGGTTGGCAAAAAGAGGATTAAGGCGATCGATCTCAAATTGAACTCTCTTGCCGGATTGCAGATTCTCGATGAACTCATCGAGATATACCTGTTTGACCATATTTGAACTGAGAGCACTCCCCAGGGCAGCGAAGATATGTGCATGCTCCGGAACGATGGCTTCTCCTGGAGCTAGGTTCAGGGTTTCGATGAATCGTTTACGCAGCTCAGGGAGATGATGCAGCGGTCCGCCAAGGAAAGCAACCTTGCCTCTTATCGGCTTACCACAAGCCAGGACGCTTATGGTTTGACTGACCACAGCCTGGAAGATAGAGGCA
>WRDA01000247.1 GCA_009783675.1 Symbiobacteriaceae bacterium
CGATCGTCCTATTCTGGTTTTTCTACGTCCATGTGATATTCATGCTTTCGAACACCAGGACAAGATATATCTGGAGAATGGCGGTTCGGAGGACAGTTTTTACGGACGAATCAGAGCAAAGCTTCGCTTTGTCCTGATTGAATGTGCTGAAGGCTTTGACACCTGCTTCTGTGTATCCATGGGCAGTAATCGTAGCGATAACTTTACCATGGCAGTTCGTCAGGAGCAGGATGGCCTGAGCATTCTGGTTAAGGACCCTGCACTATTGCCTTACTTTGATGGAGCATCGGAGTATTACTTCACACCCAGATTCATAGAAAGTAATCCAACAAAGGTTGTTCTGCCACAGATTCCCAACCAGGAAGTACTTCTGGCTTTGAAGAAGCATCCCATGTGGGATGAATATGACAGTCGCTGCATTTCCTGTGGGAGCTGTACCGTCGCCTGCAGTACCTGTACCTGTTTCTCTACCAGGGATATAGCCTACACGCAAAATGCGGATGCCGGCGAACGGCGCAGGGTAACGGCATCCTGCCAGGTGGAGGGATTCGATGAAATGGCGGGGGGACATATCTGGCGCAAGACAGCGGCTTCGCGTTATCGCTATAAGATGCTGCATAAATACCATGACTACTATCAACGCTTCGGTGAGACGCATATGTGTGTGGGATGTGGGCGCTGTACCAGTCACTGCCCTGCTTATATCTCCATGACGGCAAGTATAGCCAAGATGTCGAATGCAGTGGACGAAATCGTTGCTGCACAAGGGAGGTAGTAGAGAATGAGCAGAAATCTGGTGGAACCCGTTCCCTGCACAGTACTTAGAATCAGCAAAGAAAATGCAAACGAAGTAACTTTCAGAGTAGCCTCGGATATTAAGCCCATCCACGGACAGTTTCTCCAACTCTCTCTCCCAAAAATTGGCGAAGCTCCCATATCCGTCTCTGCTTTTGCCCCAGGATGGCTGGAGTTTACGATTCGTGGCGTAGGCAGAGTAACAGATAGACTGTTCAGTCTGACGCCCGGAGATCAGCTTTTCCTGCGTGGCGCCTATGGTAATGGCTGGCCGCTGGAGGTTTTACGGGAAAAGCATCTGGTGGTCATAACCGGAGGGACTGGCCTGGCTCCCGTAAGGAGCCTGCTTCAGGAGGCGGCTGGAGATAGCTCCCTCTTCAAAACGGTCACCCTCATCTCTGGTTTCAGGAACTCTGACAGTATCCTTTTCGGGAGTGAACTCGAGGCCTGGCGCAAACCGTTTAACGTCTTCTATACTCTGGATAATCAGGAGATACCTGGCTTCGCCAGAGGCATGGTGACTGCTCATCTGGATAAGATTCCTCTGTCAGGAATAATTGAAGGTTATAACCTGCTGATCATAGGTCCTCCGGCGATGATGCATTATACTGCTCTGGGATGCTTAGAACTCGGTATACCTGAAGAAAACATCTGGCTGTCTTTCGAACGCCGGATGTCCTGTGCCGTAGGTAAATGCGGACATTGCCGCATCGATGAAAAATATGTCTGCCTCGACGGTCCGGTCTTCAACTACCGCGTGGCGCGCAACATGATCGATTAGGAGGCAGGAAAATGAATCATGATATCGATATAAAGAGGCTAAGGATCAACTGTTTCCGCCAATCGAAGGTTGATGGGGAATTTATGCTGCAGATGCGCGTCCCGGGAGCCTTGATCGATGCCAGGTATCTGTCGGTGATCCAGCATATCTGTCTAACCTGGGGTAATGGCACTTTCCATGCTGGTATGCGGCAGACCCTTTGTGCTCCGGGAATCAAATACGAGAGCATTCCTGCGGTGCGGGAGTATCTCCAGGATTACATTCACGAAGTGGAGATCGAACTCTGCGATGTGGAAATGGACGAGGTGACCGCAGGCTATCCGACCATCGGAGCGCGAAATATCACAGCCTGTATTGGGAACAGCCATTGTATAAAAGCCAATGTCAACACCTGGCAGTTAGCCAGGCGCCTGGAGCCGATCATCTTTCCAAGTCACTACCATATCAAACTCTCAGTAGCCGGATGCCCCAACGACTGTGCCAAGGCTCATTTCACAGACTTTGGGATTATCGGCATGGCCAAACTCGAATATCATCGGGAACGCTGCATCGGATGTGGCGCCTGCGAGGAAGCTTGTGCACATCATTCCACCAGAGTTTTAAGTCTGACCGAAGACAAGCTGATTGAAAAAGACGAATGCTGCTGTATAGGATGCGGCGAATGTGTCCTGGCTTGTCCGGCCAGCGCCTGGGTGAGGCAGCCAACCAAGTTTTATCGCATGCTCATCGGTGGCCGCACCGGCAAGCAAACCCCCCGGATGGGCCAGACCTTCCTCAGCTGGGTAACCGAGGATGTAGTCCTGGCAGTAATTGGTAACTGGAAGAAGTTCTCCGCCTGGGCTTTGGATTACAAACCGGAATATCTTCACGGAGGTCACCTGATCGATCGGGCCGGCTACGAACGCTTTAAGGAGAAGATCCTCGATGGCGTCGTTCTCAATCCCGAGGCTTTGGTTGCTGAACGACTCCAGTGGCATGAAACCGAGTATCGAGGTCAGATCAACATGAAGCCATTGCACGATCATCATCGTGCAGGAGCCTCTGGACATGAGGAGTAAAGCTTTTTGTATTCAGGCGGATGAGAGGGATTGCATATAACCATGCATAACGAAATGATGCGTTTGGTTTGGTTACTGAACACGGCAGGAACTACCGGGAGAGAACTGCAGAGTCTGCTGGAGGAGTTCCTTGGTCAACGAGCGGAGTTGACCAGATTGGAAGCGTTCTCCCTGGCGGATGAGGATCGTCGGGCTTTCTGGCTCAATGAGATGAAGCTCTCGGAAGAGCGACTCACGAGTTTGCATCAAGACCTGGCAGAAGCCATCGCTTTACTGCGGCAGTTAAGTACAGACCAGGGAGGTTGCTGATCATGCCGGATAGTAAAGTGATGACAGCCAAGGAAGCAGTAAACCGCTTCATTAAACCTGGCACTCATATCGCCTTTGGAGGGTTCACCATTCTCAGGCGTCCGATGACTATTGCCAGAGAGATCCTGCGCCAGGGTATCGGGGAACTCTTTCTCTCGATGAATGGTGGTACTCTGGTCGAAGAAATGCTGTCAGGTGCAGGGTTGGTAAAGTGGCTGGAAACCACCTATATAGGTTTGGAAGGTGGGATGCC
>WRDA01000248.1 GCA_009783675.1 Symbiobacteriaceae bacterium
CTACTGGTGTTATCTGGATGACGATATCTTTGCTCTGTATATGACCACGAAAGAATATAAAGAACAAGCAAAGCTCATGCTTATCGCCGACGATATTAGCTATAACAATAGGGGAGGTTACTTCTCAGATGATAATACGAGAGTAACCACAAGCTACTTTTATGAATACCCAGATGCTATCTATGCCTTACTCCATGTAGGTGGGGCAACCATGGGAGCACATATACTCTATCGCATCAGCATGGAGGATCCGACGCTAATACTCGCTTCTTCGATGCATATGAGTTTTATCGGTTATTTCGATGATTATGTATATTACTCCAGATCCTTCATGGCTTTCGGGGATTCTTACCGTATCCATGTTCCGTATCTCCTGGCAGGCTTGCCTGTAGAAGAGGAGAATATTGCGCCGGAGGGGTTTTGGTACAGATCTTGCGTCATAGACAAGCAACATCATGCTCTTTACGCCTCCGGGTATGATCAGGATAGTTTCGATACCAACTCAGGGACTGAATCGTGGTCGTTTTACTGCCTTGATTTACATACCATGCAGCATGTGAAGTTAAGTGACAGACATTATTACAATCCACGAATAGTCGGTGATTGGATTTACTATCAGGAGAAAAAGGAAATATGGCGCATGCGCCTGGACACCAGTGACGCTGAGTGTGCTTACCCAAATCTACAGGATGTTCAGGAGTTCTATGTCGATGGAGACTTCATCGTGTACACTGATCAAATCTACTTCAACCAACTGGCTGGAGAATGGCAGCCGATATGGGAGAGAGTAAGGATAAGAGATTAAACTCTCATGAGGGATATAAGAGCAATAGTGTTGAAAGGATGATTTCATTGAGCAGCGTCAAAACGCGCATACAGAAACTGCAGCAACTTATGGCCAAAGACAGTGTCGATGCCGTCTTTTACGCAACCAGCGGGAACATGCAGTATTTCCTGGGAGACGGGTCGTACTTTTGGCAGAGAACCCGGGAGACTAATGGCGGTAAAACCGCTGCAGAATGGCACATGAACTCGCATTTTCTCAACAAGCCGGACTGCATACTCTACATACCGGCAGATGGCGAGCCGGAGCTTTTCCTGACCTACGAAAAGCTGGATGCCATGCGCCACATAGCTATCAAGAAAATACCCAGCTACTTTGCCATGCTCTCTTATGCTATGCAGAGGGTTTTGTCAGGCAAGAATCATATTGCAGTTGGCGAGAGTTGCCACCGCGAACTTAGCATCATGGTAGGCAGTATCGACAGCAGTATCGAGATTTCCGATGCCGAGCAATACGGTGAAAAGCTCAGACTGATCAAAGATGAAGGTGAAATAGAGAAACTAAGGGCTGTTGCGGAGTTTACCGATATGTCCATGGGTATTGTAGCCAGCGCTTTGCTTCCGGGTGTGACCCCCAGACAGGTCAAGGAACTCATCGCCGCCATAGCTCTCAGTCATGGTACTCAGGGTATTGCCTTTGAGCCAGCAGTCATCATGGTACGCTCTGGTGCTCCGGGATCGGAAAAGCTCTTTAGCTATCCATTGGATGAACCACTACAGGAAGGCACATCGATAACCTTCGATTACGGCTATGTTTTAGATGGTTATTGTTCTGATTATGGGCGAGCTTTTTACTGTGGTAAGAATGATCAGGTGCGCGATGCCTACCTGGCGTTGGAGGAAGCTCAGCTTCATCTCATGGATCGCATCAAACCGGGAGAACCTGTGAGCTTTTGCTACGAAGAAGCTCATATGAAGCTGGAAACCCATGGACTGGGCAAATATCTGCGCCGAGCAGAAGACTACCTGATTATGGGGCATCAAATCGGTATAGACCAACATGAACGCCCTTGGTTGCGAGCAGATGAAGACGCTGTTTTTCAGCCCGGTATGGTCTTCTGCCTGGAACCAAAAATCATGTGGCCAGGTCAATGCTATCTTCGCATGGAAGATATGGTGCTGGTTACCGAAAATGGCTGTGAGTCCCTGACTAAGTTTGATAGGAGCAGGTTTTATCTAACATAGGGTTAAGGATTCGTATGCCGAAAGTTACGCAAACTCTAATGGTTATTCTTTCATCATAGAGTAAAAGCTCAGTATAGGAGGTTCTCATAATAAATATTTATTGGCGATACCCAAAGCAACTGAGCTCCATGCAGAGCCGTTCGTAGAATAGTCAGCAATCCTGCATGGAGTATTTATTCGCTGGCGCGAAAGGCTCTGTTTCAATCAGCACATAAGTGAATTGAAAGGAGCTTATTACCTCATGATAAAATCTAACTGTATTCCTAAACTGATACTCATCAGCGGCTCTCCCTGGGTAGGGAAAACCACCGTAGCCGAGGCGCTGTTTGAATCCTGTGAAAACAGTGCTTATTGTGACGGAGACTGGCTTTGGCATGTAAACCCGTTCTCTCTGAGAGATCCGCGACTGCGTAACGGGGACAGGAACATTTCCTTCGTCCTATCCAACTATCTTAGCTCACAGTTTGAGTATGTTATTTTCTCATCAGTTGTCTTAACCGATGAACTCATCAGAGAATCCATTCTCAATGGTATTACAGCTGAGGATTACAAAAAGATCGGATTTACTTTAACCTGCTCGGAAGAAACTCTCGGGGAGCGCCACAAAGCCCGAGGTGATGACAGCTGGTGTGAAGTGAACTACTATTGGTTGAGGCTGCCGCCGGATCCTAGTGACCATATCATTGACACCGATAACAAGTCAGTCCTCCAGATTGTGGATGAGATAAGATCAATCATCGGTGAAAGAGAATGATTACCTAAGAGTCATACACGGTGAATAGACGCACATGAACTACGTTCACCCCTAGGTATGAAGATATGTGCGGCTATTACCGCGCGAATGCGCGGTTCTGGAGCGTAGCTCCAGTGAATGCAGGCGGGCTTTGCCTGCCGGAATGACCGGGAGTATGAGGGTGGAACCCTCATCTTTCAGGGCAGAGATAATAGGAGGACACAATGGCACTGGGATGGATTAACCCGGAGGACTATTCTTTCAACAATTTTTTGCTTCTGGAACGCTTTCAGATCCGTTTGATGATGAATTCAGGCGGTTGGCGAAACGTGCAGGCTCAGTGGCGATACAGCATGGGAGTTGCCCTAAACGCAAATCCGGCTGTTAAGGAGTACTTCAAACTGCGCTGTCCGGAGTGTGCGTCGATAGTAGAC
>WRDA01000249.1 GCA_009783675.1 Symbiobacteriaceae bacterium
CGTTTACGCAGCTCAGGGAGATGATGCAGCGGTCCGCCAAGGAAAGCAACCTTGCCTCTTATCGGCTTACCACAAGCCAGGACGCTTATGGTTTGACTGACCACAGCCTGGAAGATAGAGGCAGCCAGGTCTGGTTTAGCAATGCCCTCGTTAATCAGCGGCTGGAGATCGCTCTTGGCAAAAACACCGCAGCGAGCAGCGATAGGATGGATGACCTGGAAGTCCCTGGCAAACTCATCCAGCCCTGCGGCATCGGTCTTCATTAGAGCAGACATGTGATCTATGAATGAACCGGTTCCTCCGGCACATACGCCATTCATGCGGTACTCCTGCCCGCCGCTGAAGTAGATTATTTTGGCATCCTCGCCACCGATTTCGATCGCCACATCCGTCTCGGGGGCGAAGGCGGCTATGCTTGTGGATACCGCCATAACTTCCTGAATGAACTCGGCGCCGATCCATTCGGCCAGCGCTAATCCTCCCGAACCGGTGACCATAGCATGGAGGGATATGTTGCCAAGCTGTTGGCGTGCTTTTTGCGCCATGTGCAATAAAGATTCCTGAATATCGGATAAATGGCGATGATACTCGGAAAATACGATGTTGTTCTCTTCGTCTAATATAGCCATTTTAACCGTAGTAGATCCGATGTCTATTCCCATGCGAAAAACCAAGAAAAAGATATCTCCTTTAGTAAATGGAATTTACAGCAAGTAACCTTATATTCTATATTCGCCATATGGCCCGCATTTCCTTGAACGGATTACTGAAAGTACAGTGAACATCTGGCAGTAGGCTAGACGCACATGAACTACGTTCTCCCTGAAGCATGAAAAGGTGTGCGTCTTCGCTATGCCAGCGCATAGCGCGGGAGTGTAGCTCCCGTCCAGGGGTTTGGGGACTTGGAGTCCCCATCTCAGATCCTGCTAACGGAAACGTGCGAGGGGATTACTTGTTTTCCCCGAAGCAGGTTTCTAGTTAGCATCAGCAAAACAAACCCCATGCAAGCTGGTGGTTAACCTGGCCTGCAGGGGTTTGTCTCTATCGCAACCTGGCTGAATCGCTTTGCCTGGGTTTATGCTGTTTCCATTGCGTTATATCGTCTGCGTGCTATGCTTTGTGCTTTAAGGCTTACGAATGCTTTGCCAAGAAGCTTTCCATCAGATCGCTGAGCCTGGCAGAGATATCGGCACGCAGGGCGCGTCTAACCTCTAGAGTCACGGGGTTCTCAAAAGTCTCCTGATTATTTACTGGAGTGGGGTCGAGAACCACTATTCTGACAGGTGTCGTCTGGGCGGGAAGGCTGAGGGTTGTGATCATGTAGTAGATCAATAACTTGTGACCAACCAGATTACCGCTTACGGGGTTTCCATAGATGTCGACGATCTCAGTGTCTTCACCGATATTCAGGACCAGATCACCGCCAAGGTTGATTAAGCGCTGGTCATCAATGGCATTCCTGACGAATAGATCAGCCAGAACGGAGGTCATGCCATCGGCAGAGTTGATAACCAAAACCAGATCGTATTTGGCAGGATACTGCATGGTCATCGGCAGATTAGCGTAGAAGAATCCAGTGATTTCTGCGCCTTCGACTAACTCTACATCGGCAGGAAGAATTGTCTCAGCCGAGATGGTGAAGATCGCTTCGCCTCCAGCGGCGTTGATGACTTGCACCAGGATGACATCATCCAACTCGGTAATGCTGACGATTGTGCCACTGAACATGGCATACAGGGGACCTTGGGGGTTGACATCCACAACAGGCATTTTTCCTTGCAAATCAGAAATGTCGTTCCTGGGGGGTTCACAGACGGTCGGTTGGTTGGGATCGGGGATTGCGTAGCCGTGATCATCATCGGCAGCCTTCAGGGTGGTCAGAGGGGAGATAACCATGCAAAGCACCACAGCCAGGGTCATTAGGTTGGTTAACAGTCTCATTACTAACCTCTCCTTTTGTTTTTATTTCTTAACTCTGGCCACAGTATACACCCTGATATTTTTTATAGTTCTAAACTGTCCTATAAAGCCGTTTTTTAGCCTGTAAAGATTTTCGGGACAGAATAAGCTACTTTCGTGCCAGTTTCGCATAAAAAAGCCCTGATTTCTCAGGGCAGTAGCGCAAGAAAACTGTGTGGAGAGCCAGGAACATAGAGTTACGTTTTTGCGAGTGCTATGCACTCGGATAACACAGATTCACACAGATTAGTACGGAGAAAGGAAAAAAGGTAACTGTTCAGGTGCTTTGCACCAAACAGTTACCATCACGCGTGAGCGTGGTGCTGTCGGCGCAAAATGCGCGGCTCCAGTGAGCAGGCGGGCTTTGCCTGCCTGAACGACCGGGGCATGGGGCCTTGGAGGCCCCATTTCAAATGAACACAGCAAGCAAATAGAACTAGGTGAATAGTTACGAAAAAAGAGAGATAGTTCCGAAGAGTTCTCGAAAGCTGTGCCACATGTAGCGAAGCTGTTACTTCGCCGGCAGCTCCATCACCTTGGCCACGATGATCACCAGCTGCGCCAGGCCAAGATCGATGCCTTCGCTATCCAGCCATTCATCGGTGCGATGAGCATTACCGCCATGGCCGCAACCCATGGTGACCGCCGGGATGCCGTAGGACATGGGTATGTTGGCATCGGTGCTGGAGGCATGGGTTCCCAAAGGTATCCCCAAGGCTTTCTGGACCTCCTGAATCGTCGTCACCAGGGGATGATCCTCTGCGGTGGCTCCACCGGGACGATCTCCAAGCAGATCGCATTTAACTTCAATGCCATCCTGCTCTTTCACAGTATTAATCTTAACCATGAGTTTGGCTTCCAGATCCATCAGGGCTTCACGCTCCTCCGAGCGCATGTCGATCAACATATCCGCCGTAGCCGCGATGGAGTTCACCGAATGCCCTCCGGAGATGACCCCAACATTATAAGTGGTCTTTGGTTTCGTCGGCACCTGCAGTTCGGCGATGCCAGCGATCATGCGGCCGAGGCTGTGTACGGCACTGCTGGCTCCAAAGGCACCGTAGCTATGCCCTCCCTCGGCTTGCACGGTAACTTTATAACGGCGGCTGGTGATCCCTCCGGTGGTCAGACCGCCCATGCCACCATCGATGGCGATGACATAGTCCACCTCCTGGTGGAAGCGTTTCATTGCTGCTTTCATGCCCTTGAGATCGCCGAGGCCCTCC
>WRDA01000250.1 GCA_009783675.1 Symbiobacteriaceae bacterium
AGAAGCGAACCTCAAGAGCAGGTAGCACAGATATAGCTGCTTAGAAAAAACCCTGTAGTGGACCAATCCACTACAGGGTTTTTTATAATAGGACTTACTTGATGTTGCTCCCTGTTGCGTACATATTATGTACTATATTAATGTGTATACCCACTTGACCTTCGGCGACATGCGCGTCGAAGGTCGCCCAAAGCTAGGCGAACATGCTATCCAACTCGCTGAAGACCGCAGTCTGAAGCGAATACTCGCCGACGATCGCAATCGGAGGCGAACTTATTAATTTTCCACCTTTGCTCCACAGACGCCACAGAAGCGGGTACCTGGCTGCATCTCCGCACCGCAGGCGGCACAGATTGGCTTGACATCCAGCTTAGTCCCGCAGGCTGAGCAGAACTTCACCCCTGCAGCATTTGGTTGACCGCAAGTAGGGCAGATCTGCTGCGCTTCCACTGGAGCAGCAGGTGTAGCAATGGTAGCGACGGTGGCAGCTGCTCCTGCGGCTACGGCTTTTGCTGCTTCCTCGACGGCCACCTGGATCTCGGCAACCCTCTCCCTGGTCAGGCGAATGCGTTCGTCCTGAGGCCAGGCGGCAGGATTAGCCTCGTAGGCTGTCTTACCTATCTCCAGGAGCAGCTCGGTCTCCTGTTTTGCCAACTCAGCAAGCTCCCTGTCGGTGGCGATCTTGTCTCTCAGTTGAGTACCTTGCTTGGCAGCAGTCTCCGCTAACCCGGTTACAGCTTTACCCATGCGTCCAAGTAAATTTGACACTGTAAATTCCTCCTTTATCGTTTAAAAATAACCATTCATGGCGGCATAAGCCAGGACCAGTACGCCCCAAAGCTGCTTGTAAGCGGCGGCAGCGTTCTCTGCCGAGACCTGCACCGTCTTGGTGCCCAGGCGCTTGACCGAGGGGAAGAGGCAGGCCATATGAGCCATATTAGTGATCTTAAGGTCCACTTCGAAGGTAGTTTCCCCTACCAGGTAGGGCTTGACTTCCTGATAGCGACCCAGAGCTTCCTTAACGCCTTCGGCGATCATCTCCTGGGCTTTGGAAGGCACGATCAGGTTGGCGGTGAAGCGATCATGAGCCTTCTTGACTTCCACAGTCGTCGGATTGCCTAAGAAATCTCTGGCTTCGGCACAGACCACATCATCCCCGGAAATAAATACCACAGGAACCCCGAAGGAGCCTGCCACAGCGGCATTGATACCTGTTTCGCCGATAGGGCGACCGTTTAAGCGAATCTCGGTAACAGCACCACCCATGATCGTGTGATTGATGATCCCATCGGGGCTTCCTTCGCGGGCATGGTAGCCGACAAACAAAGCGGCATCGAAAGTCTCATCGATTCCCTCCATCTGCAGGAGATGCTTCGTCGAACCGGAGATCAGCCTGGCTCTGGGATCGAGATCCTCCACCAGGATGTTACACATGTTACCATGGGCATCGTTGACCAGGATGTCGGTAGCACCTGCCTCACAAGCTCCCCTGATGGCAGCGTTGACGTCCTGGGTCATGATCTTGCGAAAACGACCATACTCCGTGTCTCGGAGCTGACGACCAGCAGCCACACCACTGATCCCTTCCATGTCCACTGAGATATAGACTTTCATTGCCCTTCACTCCTTTATGTACATAATATCGCCTGCAATACTTCGATGTATAGCAGGCGTTTTCCTTTGCAAGGGCTAAGTACTTCAACATCATTCAAGGGGGTACGCGTACCCCCTTGAATTCCACGGATACCCCCTGACTTAGACTTAATTCACCGGCCTAATACCCAGTTCCATGCTGACATCCAGCACCCTGCCACCACGCAAAACAGTCAGACTGATCACATCGCCAGGGCTGTAGAAACGCATCAGGTTAAGGAGATTGCTGCCGGTGACTACCGCGCCATCGATATGGGTGATAATGTCTCCCCCGATATCCAGCTCACCGATACCCTCGATCTGCACTCTCTGGTTGCTACCCTGGATCCCGGCGTTAGCAGCAGGACTGCCTGGTTCCACCGAAGTGATCCAGGCTCCCTGTTCCACCGTAAGATTGAGCTTCTTGTAATCATCATCCAGATTCTTCTTCCAGTCGTCCAGACTGCGATAGGTGATACCCATGTAGGGCCGTCCGATGGGGCGACCTGCGATGATGTCAGCAGCGTTCTTCTGCACCAGAGAGGAAGGAATAGCGAATCCCAACCCCTGAGCGCCGGAGATGATCGCCGTGTTCACCCCGATAACCTCTCCGGCTGAATTGAGCAGAGGGCCACCGGAGTTCCCCGGATTGATGGAAGCATCGGTTTGGATCAGGCCCTCGATAGAGTAACCACCCTGGGTGCCATCATCCACCGACATGGTGCGATCGGTCGCCGAAACGATCCCCTGAGTCACTGTAGGAGAGCGGTTCAAACCCATGCTTTCGCTTTGGGAGGAAGCCAAAGGCGAACCGATTGCGATGGCTTTCTGCCCGACCTGAACCAGGTTACTATCCGCTACAGGCAGTGGCTTAAGTTCAGCAGCCGGGGCATTGATCTTCAGGACCGCCAGATCGCTGAGAGGGTCGGAGCCTACTACAGTAGCATCATAGCTCTTGCCACTGTAGAGGGTAACCTTGATACTATCGGCATCCTCGATGACATGGTAATTAGTGACAATATGCCCCGACAGATCGTAGATAAACCCGGATCCGTTGCCGACCACCGTCCGCGGGGTGTTGCGGGAGCCTCCGAAGGGACCGAAGAATCCCCAACTCTCGTAAGAGGTACCGGTGGTGCTGACCAGGACAACTCCCGGTAGGCTGGCATTAACCACGTCGATGGTGTTCTTCTCGTAGTCCAGATAGCCTTGCTGCATGAGCAAAACCGTTTCCGAAACCGGCAGAGTGTAGGGGGAAGTCGACTCCGTGACCGTGGCTATGGCTTGAGTCGAAAGAGCCAGGTAGACCATCCCGGCACCCATGCCTCCCGAAATGAGCGATACTATAGCAAGCGAGAGGATAATCTTCCTGAAAGATAAGGAAAGCGAGGTTTCCTGAGGCTGTTTCTCCGGTAGCTGGCGTACCTCTACATCCCATCCTGACCAATGTTGCTCGTTCATCGAGAACCCTCCTAGTGCAAATTACATGCAGAGTATACCACCTGGTTATGACGAATCTTTGACCGAATAATGCACATTTGTTAAAAGAAG
>WRDA01000251.1 GCA_009783675.1 Symbiobacteriaceae bacterium
ATAACCCCCGCTGGTTGTGCGGGGCGGTTTGGCTCGGTGCTTCTTTCGCAAGCTCTGGCTGCCGATGAGAGGCCAGACGCTAACAAAGAGAAAGAACCCTGTGCCTGGTTCAGGGAGGGTTCCTGTAGATTCTGCATTACTAACTGCCCTACCGGTGCACTGACCGAAGCCGGCATCGACCGCCATCTCTGCAACGACCATCTCCTGAAGATCAGCGAAGGCTTTACCGATCTGGGCCTCTGCGATGTCTGCGGCAAATGCGCCATTGGACCCTGCGCAATAAGTCACAGTATTAGTACATAGCGCCTGGCTTGCCGAGAGTATTGCTGGAGTGATCAGGAGATATGTCTGGCCTCAGAGGCGAGTGGCAGTTAATCAACTTGAAAGGCAGGTGGATTCATGGAGCTTAAGAACAATATGGCCTGGGTAGCACGGGATGCCGAGGTAATTGCCCCTTTTACCAAGCTTAGTTATTATCCTTTAGCGGTTCAATCGGCAAAGGGGTCTATTATCACTGACGTTGATGGTAACCGTTTCATCGACATGCTATCCAGTGCGGCGAGTCAGAACCTTGGTTATGCTCACCCAGCCATCGCAGAAGCGGTGCGGGCTCAAATGGACGATTACACCAACTATACCAATGTCTACGTCTACAACCCGCGAGCCGTAGAGCTTGCTGAGATGCTGGTGGCGATTGCTCCCGGGGAACAGCCTAAGAAAGTCGCTTTTGGCCTGTCAGGATCCGATAGCATCGATGGCGCGATTAAGCTCGCTCGCGCCTATACTGGCCGTAATAAGCTGATCACTTTTCAGGGGGCTTATCACGGTTCGACCTTCGGCGCTCTGTCCCTCAGCTTTATAAACCCCAGCATGCGTAAAGGACTGGGATCTCTGCTGTCTGATGTGTATGCCTTTCCATATCCCTGTGCCTACCGAGACGGATCAGGTGGCAGCCTGGCAACCCTGGAAAGCATAGAGAATGCCTTCTCCACATGGCTGCCTCCGACAGAGGTTGCGGCCATGATCATCGAACCTCTGCAGGGTGATAATGGTATGATCGTTCCCCCGGATGGATTCATCGCTTCTCTGGCTGAACTCTGTGCAAAGCATGGAATATTGCTGATCTGCGATGAGATCCAACAGGGATTAATGCGTACTGGCCGCTGGTTCGGCATCGAGCATACCAGTGTCATCCCGGACATAATCGTCGCAGGCAAGGCGCTGGGAGGTGGCTTGCCCTTAGGTGCTATTATCGCATCCTCCGAGATTATGGATACTCTGTCTGCTCCAGCCCATACTTTTACCCTGGGGGCAAATGCAACATGCTGCGCAGCAGGCCTGGCGATGCTGAGAGTCATGTCGCAGCCTGGTTTTGTGGCTGATCTCGAGAGGCGATCCGCTCTACTGAAAGAAGGTTTGTCGGCGATAGCCAAGCGCCATAACTGTGTTGGTGACGTGCGGGGATATGGGTTCTCCCTGGGCGTGGATATCGTCAGCGATCGGGATAAAAAAACAGCTGATGCCCAGGCGACTAAAAAAATCTGCTATCGAGGCTGGGAATCGGGGCTCCTGATGATCTGGGTAGGTAAAAATGTGCTGCGTATCCAGCCGTCTTTGCTGATATCAGAGGAGGAGATCCAGCAAGCCATCGCCATACTGGAGTCCTGCATCTGCGACTTAGAGAACGGGAAGATCCCAGATTCTGTTCTAAGTAAAATGCAGGGTTGGTAGGCAGTAATATCTTAACTATGCTCTCCACTGAGTTCATATACAATTCAGACTTGAAGATGATCTGGGGCAACATCCAGCCTTGTGCGTCGTACTAAAGCCGTCCTTTATAGACAGCATAGTCGTTATCCTATATAATGTGAGCACAGGATTCAGGGAGTATGTCTGATGGGTGAGTACTCCCCGCTGCTATCCTACCATGAGTACCAGGATTAAAACAAACATTTGGAGGCAATAACTGATGAATCGCAAATTTACCAGGATCAAGGCGCTCGTTATCTGCGTCTCCATGCTCACTGCCTTGCTGCCGGTGACGGCTTTGCCTGTCACAATATCTGCCAGTGTACCAGTGACTATTAGAATCGCCTCGGTAGAGGTTATCAACGGGGGAGCGATTCAGGCTCAGTACAGGGATGCGGTCTACCCAGGCCGTGCGGCTTATGGCGAGGACCCGGCCAAGTACTACACAACCATGCGGGACGCATCATTAACCGACAGCCGCAGGTTTAACCTCGAGATCGTGATACCTGCCGGCTCACTGCCAGATCTGACGAACCCGTCGCAGGCAGCAGTCTTTTTAGCTGGCCTCAGCTGGACTTACGGGGAGATCCCCCTAACTCAGTGGCTGAGCGGTTCCGGCTTCAGCAGTTCCACTCCCTTCATTCAGCTCGGTAATCAAAGCATCAGCAGGATTACCTCCGGAGCCAATGCAGGTGATTACCTGCTGGAGACAGCGATCTTGTTCCAGACCCCTTATGCCACCAGCTCGGTTAACGCAGCGAATAATATCCCCTACAACAACTATTCGGCCATCAATCAGAGCGGGTTTAACCGGAGTGTGATGTTAAACGGACGCAGCGGTGCTTTTCCCAATGCCGGCAAAGGCATAGGCACCTACACCCTTAGAGCCGCCAGCAGTACCTATGGTGAACTTGGCAGCTGCCAGCTAAAACTCAACCTCTACGATTCCTTTAACCGCTGGGAAGAGATTGATCAGTATGCCAAAGACCTGCGCAGTCTGGCGGGGACAGGAAAAACGATCAATGGCAGGCATGTCGAGGTTCTCTCCCTGGGTAAGTCTCTGGAAGGAAGAGAGATCTGGAATGTGGTCGTGGCGAAGAATGTCGCCACGGTCAACGACTACCTTAACCGGATTAAGCCCTGGATGAACACCGATCCCGACTTGCTGATGGCCGAGGCTTACGCTGGTTCGTTGACCCAAGTTATCTACCTTAACAGCATTCATCCTGACGAGACTCCCGGTTCCGATGCCATCATCAAGACTATAAACGAACTGATCTGGCAAGACAAGTTACCGTACAACACCTACCAACAGCTGGACAGGAGATTTACCAACTTTACCGGGGTGACCAACTCCAGGAATTATCATCTGCCTTTAGGCAGTGCGGTGCTACAACCCCTGTCCGTCGAAGAAGTGCTGGA
>WRDA01000252.1 GCA_009783675.1 Symbiobacteriaceae bacterium
ATAATAATCGCTGTCACTTTAAGGAGGTCCCACATTGGATGCCCAGGTGAAGAACCGCATTCTAATCGTCGATGACGAAAGATCAAACCTCCTCTATCTCAACGCACTCCTGGGAGAGGATTATATTCTATACATGGCCAGGGATGGCGCGGAGGCTCTTCGGCGAGCTGTCGAACTGGTTCCCGACCTGATCCTGCTGGATATTATGATGCCCGGCATGACCGGCTACGAGGTTCTGGATGAATTACGCAGCCTGGAGGAGACCAGTACTATACCGGTAATCTTCAGTACCGGCCTCAACAGCGAGGAAGATCAGATGCGTGGTTTGACCTCCGGTGCCGATGACTATATTAACAAACCCTTCAACGATGGCATTGTGCGTCTACGGGTGCGCAATCAACTGAAGATTGTCAACCAGATGCGTGCGCTGGATAAGCGTCTGCGTCAGCAGTCTCTGATGACCACTATCTCTCACAGGTTTCTCAGCGATCTCTATTTAGATTCTGCCATCGCCGACATTCTGCGTACCATCGGGGAGTTTTTAGATATTGCCAGGGTGCTGATGTATGCTCTATCCCCTGATGCCAGTTCGCTGCATTGCGAAGCTGAATGGTTGAACCCTTCTTATGACCTGACTACCCGCATCGGTAGCCAACTGTCTATCAGTGACCGGCTGCACTCCTTAATCGACACGCCCCGCAGCGACGAGGAAGGTTTCTGCCTGGCTTCGCAAGACCCGGCATACAGCTTGGAGCTGGCTCCTTTCCGGATAGATTTCCCCAGTTCACTGATCGCTCCCATCTACGTCAAAGGTAAGCTACACGCCGTTCTAGAGTTCGCCCGCAGTGACAGTGAGATTACTTGGGATGCCAGTGAGATCAGCCTGGTTACCCTGGTTGCTTCCGTCTTCTCCGGGGTTTTCGAACGGGAGGCCATGGAAAATATCATCCGGGTGCAGGAGATCTCCGAACGCAGCAGCCGTCTTAAGGGGGAGTTCCTCTCCCGCATGAGCCATGAGCTGCGCACTCCTATGAACGCCATTATCGGGTTGACAATTATGGCCCGCAACAGCAACGATACAGACAAGAAGGATGAATGCCTGGATCGATCTGCAGCCGCTTCCCGGGAACTTCTCACTTTATTGGAAGATATCTTAGACATCGCCGATCTCAGCGATGGCAGGCTGCAGCTGGCCAGCAGCGAATTCAGCCTTTATGGCATGCTGAAGGGCATTATCGCCGAAGCCGGACAGATGGCGAGCAAGAAAAACCAATCCTTCAACAGTATCATCGATCCGACTATGCCAGATGCTTTGCTGGGCGATGAACGCCGCATAGTTCAGCTGATCAGGATCCTGCTTTCCAACGCCTGCAAGTTCACCTCCGAGGATGGCCATATCAGCTTGGAGGCGTTCGGGCTGGCTATTAAAGATGACTATGTGGATCTGCAAATCGCCGTTACCGATGATGGTATAGGTATTCCTGCAGAGAAGCAGGAAGCTATCTTCACCGCTTTCGAGCAGGGAGATGGCGGCATCGACAGGAGGTATAGCGGGGCGGGTATGGGGCTCTTTCAGGCCAAAACCATCCTGGACAAGATGGGTGGGGAGATAAAACTAAATTCCGTGCCAGGCGAAGGCTCCAGTTTCATCTTCAGCATCAGGCTGCTCCGTTCTCTGCCAGTAGCAGCCAGCAACGACTCAGCCTCTTTACAGGGAAAGACGATGCTCATCGTCGATGATATCGAGATCAATCGCGAGATCGTCATGGCCATTCTGGAAGAGACCGGGATGCAGTTTGTTGCTGCTGAAAATGGTCTGGAAGCAGTCGAGGTTTTTGCCGCCAAGCATCAGCAAATCGATGTAATCACCATGGATATAAACATGCCTGAACTGGATGGAATAGAGGCTACGCGCCGCATTCGCGCCTTGGATATCTCCTGGGCGGCGAAGGTACCGATCATCGCCATGACTGCCAACACCAACCCAAGTGATGTGGCAGAGTATATGGCGGCTGGCATGAATGCGCATCTGAGCAAGCCGGTGGACCTCGATGAGATCCTGCGCCTGCTCAGATCTTATTTATCATAGTGAATCTGAAACAGTTTTGTTACATTATTCTATAATAATTACACATCTTTGAAATCGGGATGAAATTGTCCTTTGTTATAATAGGTTTGGTCCTGGGTTTCAGAGATCCTTAGTTTCTGTTGACAAACACACCTTAAATGATATACTTCAGCTGTAGTTAGGGCAGTAAATCCGTTTCCTGCAAGGGATAGATGGAGGTTAATAATGAGGGGTCTCGGACGTGCTTTGCGGACTTTCTTCACCGGTCGCTGGTTTCTTTCTTTGTTGTGTCTTTCTCTGGCCGGGGTAGGGGCATTCTATCTCCTGCCTCAGATGTATAAGGATCAGGAAGCGACCACCATGATCCTGCGTATCCGCGAGAGGCTGGATCCCGGTGACCTTATTGAATCCAGGCATTTGGAGCGGGTGGAGGTAGGAGCACATAATCTGCCTTCTCAGGCGCTCATCGATGATCAGGAGATTTTGGGTAAATTCGCCAAGGTCACCCTCTTTCCCGGGGACTATATCTTCGCCGACAAGATTGGCGCCTTTCGCGTCGATCCGACGATGGACGCTTTTCTGGCTGCCAATCAGCGTCTGGTCACGGTGACGCCAAAGAACTCGGCTCAGGTTCTGGCTGCTCATCTGCATCCGGGAGATATCGTCTCCATCGCTACCATCAGGGATGTCCGCGTGCAGTCCAACGAGATTCAACGGGTTATCGATTATCCCGCCAGCCTCAGCCGTCTGGAGATCTTTGATATCGAGAATCAGCGGGGCCTTAGCCTCGGTTCGTCTCGCGGTGGTTCGGGAGCGGTAGCTATCACTTCATTGCAAAGCTCCTCAAACGAGGATCTCGTACCGCGCACTATTACCTTTATCGTCACCGACGAACAAGCTGCCCTGCTTTTAGATGCTGAGTACAACGGAGGTTTCCACATCATCTTCCGCGACAGGAGGCCCTAAATTTGCGAGCGAAAATAGTCGCAGTCTGGGGGCTTTCGGGACGGACGACCTGTGCGGTTAACCTTGCCTGGATGCTGACCCAGACCAAGAAAGACAGCCTGGTTACTCTGCTCTCCACCAATTTAACCTATGGTGA
>WRDA01000253.1 GCA_009783675.1 Symbiobacteriaceae bacterium
GGCAGCTTCTGTCGCTGCCACCGCTCCTACCTGGTTAATCTGCGCCATGTCAAGCGCTTAACCCCCGAGGATGCCATCCTCGACGATGACAGCAGGGTCCCCATTAGTCGCCAGAACCGTGAAGCAATAAGCCGCGTTTTCGTCGATTATCATAGGGGGAGAATCTGAACGACCTGTGGGAGATCACTGACGCCATCAAGGAGTCTTCCCTGAAGTGGTCGCTATGCCGCATGATCAACGCGCAACCCAGGTAGCATATCCGCACGTGTCTATCATTCTATATAAGTGAACGTAGTTCATGTGCGTCCATAAAGAGAGTTGATTACTGAGGTGAGCAAAACTGTATTCGGAAGATATCGCTCGCGGCTAAAGCAGTTCCGTAATGTGGAGGGAATACAATGAGATGGCTTCATCTATCCGACATCCATATCCATACCGAGCCGACAACTGAAAGCGCCAGAAGAATGAATGCGGCTCTGCCGGGATTTCTGCGCCTTCGTGACCCGGTCGATGAGATGTTCATTACAGGCGACTTCGTTCATGCCGGAAGGATCAAGAATCCTCTCACTGGCAATATAGCTGTTCATGAACTGTGCAAGTATATAAACCAGTTAGCCGATGCCTCTTTGCGAAATACCGAGGACAAGCTGGCGCACATTCACATCGTTCCCGGAAACCATGATCTGCTGAGAATGAAAGGCGATGAAGAACTCGCACGTCTACGTAGGATCTCACAGGAGTATCGTGCTGGAAATGCAGAGTACAGTTTTGTAGATACCAACGCTGAGTTTCTTCTCAGCAGGTTTACTACCTTCATGGGGGTAAACGCGTATCTTTACCATGGACATCAGAACGGGTGGAGCAGTAACCTCCTGCCGGTTCATCGCTGTAAGATATGCGACCAATACAGTATTGTCTACATTAACACCGCCATAATGTGTAACTCTGATGAAGATAGGGGAAGCCTTATTTTGGATATCCCGGCTTTACGTCTGGCGCTGCAAAGTACAAAAGCTAATGAGCCAAACCCTGTCATCATTCTGGCTCATCATAACTTGCGCACATTCGCTATTCCCGAGCAGGAGGCACTGGAGGAGCTTCTCTCGGAATATCCTGTCAGGTTGTATCTATGTGGTGATTCGCATAGTATTGGTCTGAGAACGATTGTCAATGACACCATAGAGATTACTATGGGAAGCATCGCAGGATCTGACGTTACGGCATCGTTTTCTATTGGCGAACTCTTACCAAGCGGCGAGATAGCACATACTGCTTATGCCTGGCCTCCAGCGGCAAGAAGGCTCTATGGCTGGTATTACGATGAACCATTTAACGCTCGTGCCGAGAAACGATGGGGTATAAATCCGGTTAACGAACAAACTGGAGTTAAAGGTAAAGCAATCAGGACCAGGTCAGCGAAGCCTTCATCAAGGTCTGGCAGCGAGATTATTGTGCCTACCTTACTGGACGCCAAGAGCTATGATCCAAATCAAGTCATGAGTCTCATACCCTATGAGTTTCGTCAGAGTGACCATCCGACACAGAACCGCATAATGCTCTACCTGTATCAGATAATGGCGCTTCAGAGCTACTGCAGAGTAAATGACTACAGCACACTGTTCCATGATAGCACGATGGCTTATTATTTAAGGGCATTCATGTACGACAATTTCTCTTATGTGATCTGGAACAGAGATAATTCTGCCATGCTTGGGTATGTATACGGGCAGATACCCAAACCTCCATCAAAGGACAACTTAGCCAGTAAATACCGAGCAGCGCTTGAAAGCGTAGGAATCCTTATCTCTCCTCAGGAATGGCATTTAGTTGGACAACTCAACTCACTGATGGTCCATCCCGATTATCGCGGTAAAAGGTATGGTTCGATCCTGGCTGAGTACACCACAAATATGTTTATCAACAAAGGATTAAAGCATTTATTTTTGGTCGCACATGGCGAAAATACTCCCTCTGTAAGTATTGCACGCTCTTTGGGCTTTGATCAGATAGATATTGAGCTTGACTATTCAGGATCAGCGGAATGGCACACAGATCCAGGGGATCTTTCGCTGCGTAAACTCTTTTATCTGAAGGTTGAATGAAATATTAAGCCTGCCCTATGATGCCTGATGCAAAGGATGAAACCTTTAGAGAGGATGGCTATCTTTGCCCGATCTTTACTACGCGTCGGGGTGTGCCCAGATGCGTTACAAGCCACACCAGGCAGAGCCTATCAGCCATATGCCTGCCTGGATCTTGTGATTAAATACCAAATTATGGAGGAGCATGATGGTACATGGGTACAGATCTCAATAAAGACGCTCTCCTAGAAGCGCTGGAGAGCATGCTCAGTAAAAAAGTCACCGATACAGAGTTTCGTTCAACGCAGCTGCATGGGGGCACTTTGGGAAATGTGCGTTTGCTGACAGGCACAGCGCATCTCGGCGACGGGGCGCAGGAGAGCTTCAGGATTGTTTGCAAAACCCAGAGCAAGTGGGCGCGTCCCGGTGATGAACAGTCATGGCGTAGAGAATATGATCTGTATCAGTCTGATCTCAGCCGCTATTTCACTCCCGGGATGCGTTGGCCATCATGCTACCTCTCTGATCTTACAGATGACGAAATCCGGCTCTGGATCGAGTATATCGATGGGGTATCGGGCGAGGATCTATCAGTCGAAATGTTGGAGGAAGCTGCTTACCAGCTGGGTGCATTCCAGGGGCGCACTCGCTCTTTATATGCTACCTCGAAGAGTATCTCAGCCTTGGGTGACACAGGATTCTTCTCGCGTGAGTTCTCCCAGTGGCATCGGCAAAAATATACCACAGAGTTCCTTGTCTCCGAGGAAAGCCGTTTACCGGAGCATCTTAAGCAAGAGCTGCTTTCAGATAAGATAAAACTTGTAGCCGGTAAGTCCTTCGAGTACAGCTGCCTGCGCTCTCCTCTAGGGGATCTGCCTGAGCATCTGAAAGAGATGCTCCTCGATATCGACGAGAGGCAGGACGAGTTGTTCGGCATGATCGAAAGTCTGCCGGTAGTCCTGTGTCATCGCGACTTCTGGCTGGAGAACATCATGGTCAGAAATGGCGAGACTATACTCATTGACTGGGACACAGCTGGTTGGGGATACCTTGGTGAAGATCTCGTCAGCCTTA
>WRDA01000254.1 GCA_009783675.1 Symbiobacteriaceae bacterium
ACCCAGGAGCATGAGACTCGCAGAGGATTCTACGATATCGCGAATCATCTCGATAGTACCGTATAAGGCACGACCGACTCGCAGAGTTAAGCCGACAATCAGACCCTGTCTGTTGCGCAGAGCGGAAATACGATGCAGGCTTCTCTCAATCCCGGCACGGTTATCTTCGCCGAAGGCTGATATACGGGAGACTACATGCTCTAAGTCATCATGGCTGACGGGGACACCAAAATTGCAGAAACTGTCTGGAAAGCGTGCTTCTGGCTGCCTGCCAAGGTCGAGGACAATTTCTATGAGATCATCGAGGGGTCGCTGCAGCGAATATAAGGCGCCTACCACTTCCGCTGGCACTACCTCCAGGAGGAGATCAACCTCCTGAGAGTTTGACCAGGGTGCATTTTTCGGAGGAGAGTCCACTACTCGTCGACCACCTTTATCTGCAGGGTTTCCTTTATCCCTCCTGGTATGCGGGGGAGCATCTCGGTGATGATCTCCACCACCTCATCGGTGATTAACTCCCCGGGTGATATCAGTGGTACTCCGGGAGGATAAGCGGCGATTACCTCTGCGACAATACGTCCGGTGGCCTGAGTCAGAGAAACCGCCTTTGTAGTTGATTGCCAGGCTTGACGTGGTGAAAGAAGGCGTTGCAGCTGAGGCCATTTGTTTAGTCCCATGAGGGGATTGATGGCAGGTAGAGCATATTCATCGAGGCGCGCCAAAGTTTCGCTGAGTATTTCGAAAGTCGCATCGGTATCTCCCGGCGAGAACATCAGGAGGACTCCTCCGGCATCCGCCAGTTCTGCTGATACCCCCCAGGAACGTAACAACTCTGCGGCTTTATGACCACTGTAACCTGCGCCTCTGGTCAGGATATACATCTTGCTTGGATCTCTGCGCTTTCCTAAAACCGGTGGAAGCCAACCGGATAAGGTAGTGAGTTTATCACTGCGAGCGATCTGCAGTTGCAGGCGTGCTACTCTAGCCATAGTGTCCGACCATAGCTGCGTTCCTTCCAGAGCGAGCTGTCTCCTGGCGGCTTCCAGGCTAAGGAGGAGGGGAAAACTCGGTGAACTGGTATGGAGTAGTCTCAGGGCGGCGTGAAGATTTGCGGAGTCGATGAGTCCCCCGCTACTATGCATCCAGGCTGTCTGGGTAAGTGAGCCGGCAGTCTTGTGGGGGCTTTGAATGACAACATCGGCTCCGCACTGCAGCCCATCCATTAAGGGCTGTGGCAAAAAACGCATATGGGCGCCATGAGCCTCGTCGACGATCACCGGTATACCATGCTCATGCAACAGGGCCACCTGAGGCTGCAGATCACCAGTAAGCCCATAGAAGCTTGGGTGCAGCATCACGGCGGCTTTCAGATCGGGATTAGCCATCAGAACTGTCTCCAGCGCTTCGAGAGAAGGAGGTAAGGCGACAGCAGACTCCTCCTCAACGAAAATCTCTGCACATACAGGCCACAAGTCGGCGAGTACACAGCCATGCCATAAAGAGCGGTGTGCCTCGCGAGGAAGCAACACTTTTTGACATCCACCATTACTCTGCCCCTGCGTAGACGCTAATAAAGCTGCGATCAGGCCGACGGAAGCCCCGTTGACCAGGTAAAAGCTTTCTGCGCATCCATACAGATCGGCCAGTAACCGCTGAGATTCCCTGAGCGGACCCACAGGATCATAAAGATCATCACTCTCTGCAAGCTCGGTAATATCGAAATCTGCCAGTGTTCCCCAGGCTGACCGCAGGGGTTCAGGAAATCCTGCCGAGCCCTTGTGGCCAGGCATGTGCAGACGTGCTGCTCCCTTATCCCTGTACGCAGAGATGGCTTCCCAGAGGGGTAAATGGTCCTGATTAAGCATAGTATTCATTAATTTTCCCTTCATGATACTCTTATGGTTTGTAGAACCCATTGATGCTGGCCTCGTCCAGAATATGGTCTGCTATCGCTTCCAGAAGTTCTGCTTCGCTGAAGCCTTCCTGCAAAGATGGCCTGATATCCAGAGCATATACTGTTATGAGGTAGTTATGCTCTTTTTCAGGAGGAGCAGGTCCCCCATAACCGATAGTCTCAAAATCGTTCATTCCCTGCAAAACTGTGCTCTGTTGAGCAATACTTGCATTCTCTGCCATCAGAGGCATGTAAAAGACCACCAGCCAGTGAACCCATTCATGGCCTGCTACAGGCAGTGCATCCGGATCCTTCATGATCAGGGCATAACTCTGCGTTCGTTCCGGAAAGTTAGCGATCATTATCGGTAAGGAGAGAGTAGGTACACCGTCCGCTTTCTGAGTTCCTCTGGAGCCGTAACGCTCGGCGATCTCTCCGTCGACAATGCCGGAACTGATTATCTTCATATCTGCCAGCGGAGCCGTGGGAGATAAACCCTGCAGGTCCTGCATGATAAAAAACTGACCAGGGGTCATGCCTTGCATTGGCGAGCCTTCAGGACTACTGTAGGTGAAGAAAGCGCTTCCACTATCTCCATATGCATCTCCCGATACCCGCGGCCCGAACTGCCCGTAGGCGATCTGTCCCGTGGCAGGGTCCACCGGCCATCCCTCCGGAGGCATAAAGCTGCCATCACCGTAAACTTCGATCCGTGTTCCGCCATACACCTCGCCATATGCACCCGGTGCTGCTCGAGGGACCTGACCATACCCCTGGGAAGAAGCGCTGGGGATCTGAACCGGAGTTTGTGGAGACACAGATCCGGCAATAGGTGTTGTGACGGATACAGCAGGAGTAGAAATGGATACTGCCTGTGGTTGACCTGGAGTACAAGCGCTTAAGATAATCAGACCTGATACCATGATCATGATCACCAATTCATCGAGACGTCGCACACCGCATCCCCCTATTATCCTCATGTGATTCATCAAGTATAGTTCGTCAAATAGCCTTGAATACCCTCCTCCATCATGAGCTAATATCAACCATGACGTGGCTGCAACAGTTTGTAGAGCAATTAATAAACAATCCCTCACGAGGAGGGGTTGTTTATTAAATGCTCGGCAATAAGCTGTCGTCCCAAGAGGTCGTGACTTGTCATTTACTCCCCAGGCATTGTCAGCTACGCTTGCTCTCAGACTTACGTATCTGCGATACGTGCGCCTTCGCTCCAGCTTGCT
>WRDA01000255.1 GCA_009783675.1 Symbiobacteriaceae bacterium
GATGGCCAGATCGGCATCTTTGCCTACCTTCAGCGAACCGATGCGATGGTCAAGACCAAGACCCTGGGCTGGGCTGAGGGTAATCATCCTCAGAGCCCGCTGGTGAGGTATACCCACACGCACCGCTTCACCGGCGGAGAAGAGCAGAATCTCGGCCGAGTAAACCGGGGCATCGGTGATCAGGGAGATGGGAATACCTCTTTCCTCCAGCCGTTTGACCTCTATGATGTCCGAGCCGGCGCGTACCTCTGGTCCGCCAGTGGGAATACCGATGGGGCCATAGAAGAGATGGCCGCCTCCCTCGTAGATCTCTTCCAGGAAGCGATCTGCAGCGAAACCGTGGTCTAAAGTGTAACGGATGTCGAACTCTTTAGAGATTTCGATGACGGTCAGCATATCGAAAGGCTTTAACTGGCAATGTACCTTGATGGGTATCTCCCGGCGCAGGACCGGCAGCAGGGCCTCGCATTGCGCATCATAAGGTGGCCACTTGCTTTCCTCTTCGGCAGCACTTTGCTTTTCTTGATACTCCCTGGCCTTGCGCAGAGCTTCCCGCAGCATGGCAGCCAAAGCCATCCTGCTGGCAGGCGCCTTGCCGCTGCCGCCGTAGGTCTTGGGCTGAGCCATGGCGCATTTCATGGCTGCCGGGTTCTGCAGGACCATGTCATAGAGGGAATCGCCATATGTCTTGGTGGTGATACAGACCCCGCCGATGACATTGGAACTGCCGGGCGCGATGCAGACTGTTGTGACACCGGATTTGCAAGCCAGACGAAATCCCGGATCCCGCACATCGATGGAGTAAAAGACCTGCAGTTGAGGTGCCATTGGGCCGCTGTTCTCGTTAACATCGGAGCGCAGAGCCATATCGAAGCCGCCACCGTGGAAATGTCCATCGACTAACCCTGGCAGAACATGGAGGCCTGTGGCGTCGATGGTCTCAGCTGTGGGACAGGCCAGATCTTGGCCGATAGCCGCGATCTTGCCCTCTTCAATCAACAGATCACACCGTGACAGTATGCCTTCTTCCTCCATAGTATAGAGAGTGCCATTCTTCAGCAGGATCATCTCAGGCCACCTCCCTGCAATAGACGACTTCGCCCTTGATGAGCGTGTACTCTGCGGCAACATCGAAACGTTCCAGGGGATTGCCCTGGCAGATGAAGAGATCGGCTTGTCTGCCGGTTGTTATGGTACCGACGAGGTGGCTGACACCCAGGGCCTCAGCGGTGTTGACGGTTAGCATATCCAGAACCTCAGCTGGAGTAGCTCCATGGCGTTGCAACAAGGCAGCGGACCAAAAGACAGAGTCGTAACCAGCCAGGCCAGGCATATCCGCATTACAGGCCAGGGAGAGTTTTAATCCCTGGCGGTAGAGTTCCACGATGCGACTGTAATCCGTCTCGAAGTTTACCGCATGATGATAGAGGGCCAGGTCGCCAAGAGCCACCTGACAACCGGCAGCCATCACTCGTTCGGCGCATCTGTCGATCTGATATGCTCCGTGGATGACGACCCGAATACCATACTTTACAGCCAGTTCCGCCATAGCTTCGATCTCCCGCTGGATATAGGCGTTGACCACCAGTGGAATCTCCCTGCGCAGTACCGGCAACAGAGCCTCGTACTTTGCGTCATAAGCCTTGCTGCTCTCTTCCTTTTCCCGCTCAGCCTGATAGGCTTTGGCGGCACGGAAGGCGTCGTCCATCAGGTGAAACATACCCATACGGGAGTAGGGCATGCGTCGGGAAGCGCCGAAGAGTCCCTTGACCTCCTGGGTGAAGTTGCCTTTCAGGGCTACCTTATCGACTATGACCAGCTCTTTGGCGTTGGGACCATCGCTGTGAATCAGGGCCATGCTGCCAGCCAGGAGAGTGCTGTCTCCAGGCGAAAGGCCATAGGAGGTGATGCAGCTGCGGGTAAAATGCTGCAGCTTAACCTCTCGTATATCCAAAGAAGCGAGGATGTCCAGCTGGGGTGTCACCGGCTCGGTGGTCTCCTGGTGATCCTTTGTCCTCTCGGCGAAGCCATAGGCGCCGATGGAACAGACCGGTAGGATCAGGCCGGGAAAAACATCCTTCCCTTTGGCATCGATGATCGTGGACGCCTCTGCAGTTATTTCCGGGGCGATCCTGGCGATTAAGCCGTTTTCGCACAGGATGTCCTGCCCGATAAGCAACTCTCCGCCTGGCAGATGCAGGTTACCGTTTTGAATCAGCAGCATGGTGTTTCAGCCTCCGGAGCCTGATAGACGATCTGTCCATCGATGATGGTACAGAGCACCCTGGCGTTAGTATCTAAAGCCGGAATACCGGCAAAGATGACCAGGTCGGCGTCCTTGCCAGGTTTCAGAGAACCAAGCCTGTCCCCTAAGCCCAGGGCTTCAGCCGGGCGCAGGGTGATCATTTCCAGTGCCCGCTGATGGTCGATGCCGATACGCACCGCCTCTCCTGCTGAGATCAGCAGAGCCTCGCTGGAAAAGACAGGGGAATCGGTCATCAGGGAGACATGGATGCCACGATCATCCAGGATCTTGGCCACTGCTATATCTCCACCGGTCAGTTCGCCTACCCCTTCGACGATGCCGATGGGGCCGAAGTTGACCGGGCCTCCTCCGGCATAGAGTTCCTCCACGAAGAGATCGCCGGCCCAGCCATGTTCGATGGTATAATTAACCTCAAACTCCCTGGCTATCTCGATGATGGTCAGCATATCGAACTGCTCACAATGGACCTTAAGGGGTATCTCCCGGCGCAGAACCGGCAACAGGGCCTCGTTTTGGGCATCATAGACCGGCTTCTTCTCAGCATCTTCCTCCGCTTCCGCAAGCTTCTGCTGATAGACCTGTGCTTTACGCAGAGCTTCCCGCAGCAGATGAGCGATAGCCATGCGGGTCATGGGCATCTGATTGCGCCGACCATAGCCCTTGGGACTGCCACCCAGGGCACATTTCATCGCCGCTGGGTTCTGAATGACCATCTTATGGATATTCGTGCCATGGGTCTTTAGGGTGATGGCCATGCCTCCGATGACATTGCTGCTGCCGGGAGGAATGCATACCGTCGTCACGCCGACCTTGGGCGAGAGCATAAAGCAGGGATCGCTGACGTCGATGGAATGGATGAC
>WRDA01000256.1 GCA_009783675.1 Symbiobacteriaceae bacterium
ATGATGGCACAGGCCAATGCCAAGCCGCAGACTGTCCTGCGTCTCCTGGGCTAAGATAGGTTCTTAGGTTAGTAGAGAAAGTTAACCAATAGAGTGGCGGAGGGTCGGCAGTCGCCGACCCTTTACGTATCAAGGGGGTATCCATACCCCCTTGAGGAACCCCCGGTTAGCATGCCCGATTTCAGGCACATGTCCTGAAATCGGTAGAAGGCGGAGTAGCTGCGCTCCTGCGTCCCGCTTAAGGCGTGACGGTTACTGCCCACAGGTTGCTTGTAAGCAGTAACATGTCAGGGGGGTACCCCGGCTAATTTGACATAAGGCGCAGATTATCATATAATAAAGACCACCAGAGGAAATGCAGTCATCCCTGAGTGCATCTTCCTTCGACTCTATCCTCAGAGGTGAAATCATGGCCACAATGAGCTATTTAGGCATCGGTAGCGGCATCGATATGGGTAAGATCCTGGATGCTTTACTGGCCGCCAAAGCTAAACCCATCGAAGCAGTACGCGTACAGCAGGGTAAGGTTCAAGCCGCAGAAAAAGCCTGGACCAGTATCGGCAGCGATCTTTCGACGCTCCTTGGTTTCCTTGATGAACTGCGTATGCCATCGATTTACCGCACGACCAAGACAACCAGCACTGACGATAAGGTAGCTACGGCAACGGTCAGTAACGACCAGCTTAAGCCTGGCCAAAACTATAGTATCCGGGTGTTGCAACTGGCCAGTGCACAATCTATGTACAGTAACAAGGTGGCTTTAGGCACCGGGGGCACCATCAGTCAGACCGGAACTTTGGACCTCACCTTAAACGGTGAGACCTATCTGACCGTGGATTACAGCGGTAAGAGTCTTCAGCAGGTGGCGGATGCCATCAACCAGGAGGCTTTAAATATCGCCTCCGCCGCTACGGAGCAGTCTGCTCTGGAAGCCGGCGAAGGCAACAAGGGTCAGGTTTTCGTACCAGCTATTTCCGCCAGTATCATCGATGGCCGTCTGATAATCCAAAGCACCGAAGGTGGAGCAGACAACAGCTTCACGGTAGCCGATTCCAACGGAGCAGCCGGTCCTTTCGGTAACTTTGATCTCGGCTCGGGAAGAGCCTACTGGGAGAGCGGCCTGCTTAGCGGCAGTGACACTGTCTCTTTGACCGCAGCCTTCGGGGATCCGATCACGGTTTCCCGGCATATTGGCGAATCCCAGGAGAGCTTCGTCGATCGCATCAACCGCGCTTACTCAGCCATGACCGGTGACAGCAGAGCTGCAGTTTATCTCAATGACGATGGCGGCGGCACCACCTTACGCGTGGATACCTCAGTTGTGGAGGGCGCAACGGTCAATGGCACCGATCTCAAGGGGACCGCCATCAAATACAGCGGCCAGGATGCTGTCCTAAACATCAACGGTCTGACGGTGCGCAGCTCCAGCAATGAAGTGAAGAATGCCGATGGTCTGACCATCAACGTCAGGGAAACCGGCTCCACCACCCTGACCGTGGCCAGTGCTGCCGATGATGTGGTCACCGCGGTGCGTAGCTTCGTCAGCAAGTATAACGCCACCATCATCAGCATTAAGTCCCGCACCGAGAACAATCTGCCAAGTACACCGGTGGATAACGCCTCGGATATGCAATCGATGCTGAATAGTCGCGATCCCTTGTATAGCGACAGCAGTCTGCGCTCCCTCTCCAGGGATTTGCAAGATATGTTCAGCTACGTCAGCAGCGAGGGCGCCTACAAGACCTTTACCAGCCTGGGTATGGAGCTGCAACGAGATGGCACCATCAAGTTCGACGATGACAAGATGCGTAAAGCTATCGAAACCGATGTAGACACCGTAATGACTTTCTTCAGAAGCGTGGCAGCCGAAGGCATCGAGGAAGGTTCAGTTACCTTCGAGCGCACAGGCGGTTTCGCCAACAAAGCCAACGATATGCTGAAGCGCTATACCAACGCAGCTTCGGGTATCGTGGAGATGCAGAAGTCCTACTATCTGCGTCTGCAGAACAGTTATAAACAACAGATTCAACGCATGACCGAATCCTTGTCTCGGGAAGAAGATACTCTGACCAGGAAGTTTTCGGCGGCTGACGTAGCCATGGCGAATGCCAACTCCCAGCTTATCCGCCTGCAATCTTTACTCAGCAGCGTTTCCTCCTCTTCCGGGGATATCATGTCCATGTTTGGCATGTAATGTAAGAATACCACTCGTAAAGGAGGATATGCGATGCGCATAGATGTGCTCAGCGCTGCTCCGGTAGTCGCGGCTACCCAGGCAGTTCAGGCGCAGCAACAAGCTCAGGCCCAGGCTGCAACTGAAGCCATAGCCGTAGAGGAACTAACGCCAACGACTGCGGTGCAGCCACTGCGTAATAACGTACCTATCGAAAACATTAAGACAGCCGTGGAGGACACGGATCCGTTCTTCACAGCCGAGGATATCGAGAAGCTGGTCCGCAGAGGCAACACCCTCTTCGAGGATCTGCATCTTAATGAGCAGTTTCGCCTGGTGCAGCACGAAAAGCTGCCCCGGACGATGATCCGTCTCATCGATGTCCAGCAGGACAGGGTTATCAGAGAGTTTCCACCCAAGAAGTACCTCGACCTGGTGGCGGCTTTGCAAGAGCTGTCCGGATTGCTCTTCGATGAAAGGGTATAGGGATGGCGGGCAATAACCCTTACCAAAACCAGTACCGCCAGAATCAGGTGCTGACTGCGACTCCGCAGCAGCTGGTCCTGATGCTCTATGATCGGGCCCTGAGGGATCTGCGACACTCTCTGGAGACCATCGAGCAAAAGGATTATAACGAGACTAACAAGTTGCTCCTTCATGTAGAGGATATCTTAAACGAACTCATCCTCAGCCTGGATACCGACCTGCCCGCCGCCGACGGTGGAGCCATTGCCTTAGACCTCGGTCGCCTGTATGACTATTATATCCTGCGTTGCCGGGAGGCGAATATCGGTAAGGATACCGCTATCGTCGATGAGCTGATCAAGCAGATCAGTGACCTGAGGGCAACCTGGGCGGAAGCCATGCTGAAGGCCAGACAGGAAGAAGCTGCCCATAAGAGGGAGAGCGAGGATGTCTGAGGCTCGCCAGACCAAGCGGGA
>WRDA01000257.1 GCA_009783675.1 Symbiobacteriaceae bacterium
ATTAATTGTTCATTACCAATTATCAATTATCAATTATCAACTACCTCTTTATGTTCACCAGTTCCTGCAAGATTTCATCCGAGGTGGAGATCACTCTGGCGTTGGCTTGGTAGCCTCTCTGGGTGATTACCAGGTTGGTAAACTCGTAGGCCAGGTCTACGTTGGACATTTCCACGGAGTTGGCTCTGGTCTTGCCGAACTCTCCGCTGTTGGGTAGAGAGATCACCGCGGCGCCGGAGTTGTTGGACTCCTGCCAGGTGGTATCCGAGAGCTTGGTCAGACCCTGATCGTTAGGGAAGAGAGCCAGGGCGATGCGAGCATGGTTACGCCGTTCGCCGTTAGAGTAGAAGAGGGTCAGGGTGCCATTCTCGTCGATCTCCCAGTTAGTCAGCTTGCCATACTCATTGCCGTCCAGGCGACGCCCGAATGCATCGGTCTTACCGGCAAACTGTGTGATGCCACCCCAGTCGATGGTGATGATCGTCTCTTCCGGAAAACCGCCGATATGAGGACCATACTCTTCCGGATCCTCAGGACCATCGCCATTATTGGTAAGGGTGTACTCCTGATAACGCTCGAATCCTTCGGCGAGAAGGCCGTTAGGGCCGAAGGTAAGCTCGAAGGCATCGGTCTCGCCTTCAATGGATTCGTAGGGATTTAACATGGTCAGGGTAACGCGCCAGACCGGCTCTTCGGGGTTTGGCTCTTCCGCCTGCATGAAGGTGGCTAAGATCTGATGTTTCTGACCCAATCGGTCGAAGACATCGATTTGACTGACCCAGTTATCGATCTGTCCTTCGTCACCATCTGCGGTCATACCCATTTTGGGCTCGGCCATGGAGTTAAGGTTTCCTGCCATCTCCACCATGGTGGTGGCAGTGGGTTCGTAAGCATCCTCGAAGGGAATCTGGATATCGGAGATCGATCCGGAGATGGAGTCGATATCCTTGGGGTTGCTTAGCATATAACCCTGGAGGCGGTTACCTGTGCCAGTGTGCACTAGGAAGCCGGCGCCATCACGGGTGAAGTTTCCGGCACGAGTGTAGATCAGCTGAGAGCTGTCACCCACCCGCAGGACGAAATAGCCCTTGCCATCGATAGCCAGGTCGGATTTATTGCTGGTGTTCTCCAAATTCGAGGGCGTCATGCTCATGTCAATGGAGCCTAAGGATACGCCAAGACCCACCTGCATGGGGTTCATACCACCGATACCGCCAAACTGCGGTGAAGGCGTGGACGCGGTGCGCATGTTCTGGCTGAACATCTCTTTAAAAGTGACACGGGAAGATTTGAAGCCGATAGTGTTGACGTTAGCGATATTATTACCGATAACATCGAGGCGTGTTTGGTGCGCTCTTAGGGCGGAAACGCCCGAGAACAATGATCGTAGTATAACAATCGACCCCTTTCAGACAGCGCCGCTTGCGATTGCCTGCTTCAGTCGTTCCGCAGGCCTAGCTTCCTCTGAAATACCCGGGCATTCCCGGATGAGGTCCGGCTAGATGACTACCGCACTGTCGATTTGTGTAAAGACATTATCCTTTAAGTTTTCTTTGTCTAAGACTGTGATCACTGTGTTGTTCTGCACGCTGACGACGAAGGCCGCTCTCTCGGCGATGATTAAAGTCTCTTTGGCACCTTTCTGCCTTGCCTTACCGGCTGCTGAAGTGAGGGCTTGCATCTCAGCCAGACTAAGGTTTATCTGCCTTTGCTGCATGCGCATCAGAGCGTGTCCGGAAAAGGTCAGTGGCTGTGCTGTCTCCTGATTGATCTCCTGCTGCAGGAGGGTTTCGAAACCGTTGGCTGCAGGAGCGAATGGCCTGTTGGTGCCTGTAGGCGCAGGCCTGCGGGCGATACCCTGGGGTTGGATCCCATCGTAACGAATACCTTCGCTATACACGATTGACCCTCCCTACCTGGAAATTTCCAGGATCTCTCCCAGATAGAAGCTGGAGCCATTTTCCAGAAGAACTTCCACTTCGCCACCATTGAGGATGACTCTGGCAACCTTGCCCTGCATGGGATTGCCGCCTTCTTTTTGGGCGATGATCGTCAGACCGATCATACCGGAGCTTTCGTAAAGTGTGCGGCTTACTGATCCCATCTGGTGATAGAGCATCATGGCTAAAAGTTCGTTGGTCTCTTCCTGAGCGGTGAGCATTCTAGCCACGGTGGTCGCGGTGTTGGTGGCTTGCTCCACGGCGGAGAACTGAGCCATCTGAGCGATGAACTGATCATTGTTAATGGGTTCCATGGGGTTCTGATGCACTAGCTGTGTAATAAAGAGTTTAAGAAAATCGTCCTTATCCAGGGTTTTCTTGGCTGCAGTCGTTTCTGTGGGTGTGCTGACCGGAAACAACGGATCGATCCCGTTGATCTCCATCTGTTACACCTCCTTGTCTTGTTCGCGGGAGGAACCAGACGCACATGAACTTCGTTCACCCTGAAGAATGAAAAGGGGCGTCTGTCACCGCGCGTTCGTGCGGTGCGGGAGCAAGGCTCCCGTCCAGGGGTTTGGGGACTTGGAGTCCCCATCTCAGATCCTGCTAACGGAAACATGCGAGGGGATCACTTGTTATCCCCGAAGCAGGTTTTCAAGTTAGATTCTTAAATACAGGCGTCCTCCCATCAGGCCACTCCAGAGTTTGGCTGCAGTCTGCACTTCTCCATCGCCAGGGGGGAGCGAGCTTACCAGGTTAATCAAGCCCGAATTGTTGCCACTGCCCATACTCTCTTTGAAACTGGCTGCCTCCTGTTGTCCGTTGCTGACCTGAACGCTGAGTTTGGCCACATTGAGACCTTGCTCTGCCAGGAGATCCTTGAGATCGCTCATCTGATTCTCCAGGGCTTGTTTCACGATCTGGGATTGAGTCGCGAACCAGGCTCGTAGTTCTCCGTTCTCCATCTCCAGCTTCAGCTGCAGTTTCCCCAGGTTACGAGGGTGCAGGGTCATCTCCATCGCCGTGACCTGTCCTTCTGTCAGGCGCACATTTCCTGCTTTTAGGGCGTCCATCCACTGGTCGATCTGTCCCAGCAAGGTTGCGTTAGGGTTACTGCCAGTCAGAGGAGTCATCAGGGTTCTGAAGTCTGCCGTCTCAATGGGGA
>WRDA01000258.1 GCA_009783675.1 Symbiobacteriaceae bacterium
GGAGTAGTGGCGGCCGTTTGCCACCAATGGTCAGGGTTTAGTGGTTAGTGGTTAGTGGTTTGCTGATATTATTACTTATCCGCGGGATCAGTGTGATCCGCGTTCGAAGAACGCGCAGAATCGTTCCTCTGTACTCTTTTCGTTCTCTTCGTACCATTCGCACTTTTCGCACCAATTATTAATTATTTTTTATTTATTATTAATTAATAATTGTTCATTGTTAATTGTTCCAAACAGCTTCTTCGCATTTGTTGTCGTCATTTCAGCCAGTTCTTCCGGGTCCATGCCCCGCAGGTCGGCGATCTTCAGCGCTACCTCGGCTACATAGGCTGGTTCGTTGCGGGTGCCGCGATACTTCTGAGGCGCCAGCCAGGGGCAGTCTGTCTCGATCAGCAGACGATCCAAAGGAACCTTCACCGCTACCTCCTGGAGTTTACGGGCATTGGGGAAGGTCACCGGACCGGCGATAGAGATGTGAAAGCCCAGGCCCAGGCAGAGTTTGGCTATCTCCCAACTGCCGGAGAAGCAGTGCATGATCCCACTACGGTTTCCTTCGGCTTTGAGGATCTCCACCGTCTCCATGGCAGCATCGCGACTGTGGATCAGCACTGGCAAACCGGCTTCACGAGCCATCCCCAGTTGACGGATGAAGATCTCCCGTTGCAACTCCCGGGGAGCATAGTCCCGATAATAGTCGAGACCGATTTCCCCTAAGGCCACTACCTTTGGCTTCTGCAGAAGTGTATAAAGCTCCTGCTCCACCGCTTCGCTGTAGTTTAAGGCGTCCTGAGGGTGCTGTCCCACGGCGGCATAGACCTGCGGCTCACTGGCGGCGAGATCCACCGAGTAGCGGGAAGCCTCGAGATCATAGCCTACATTAACGATGTTGACTACTCCAGCCTCTGCTGCCCTCTGTAATACCGCCTCCAGATCCTTAAGCAGTCCCCTGGCGTTGAGATGGGTATGGGTATCGAAGAGTTGCATCGGACTATACCTTCTGTCCTTTGGTATTCCCTTTCTCCGCAGGCGGAGTATCCAGATGGCGCGGGAAGAGCGGATCACCCTTATGAACCACGGTACCCGGCGGGAAGAGGCCAAACTCTGCCAGCGAATCCCAGGTATGAATCTTGATGTGGTCGGGGATACCGAGTTGAGTGAAGATGCTCTCTGCGGTGGTGGGCAGGAAGGGTTGCAGCAGGACACCGATGAAACGCAGGGCCTCGCTGAGCTGATAGAGGACCGTCTGCAGGCGTTCGATCTTGCCTTCTCGCTGCAGGGCCCAGGGTGCCTGGTTGTCGATGTACTTGTTGCAGGCGCCTACCAGCTTCCAGATGGCCGCCAGAGCGGTGTTGGGTTCCAGGGCGTCCATGGCTGCTCTGACTGCTGCCGGAGTTGCCAGAGCCAGATTCTGCAGCTCCTGATCGGCCTCATCCGCAGCGGTCGCAGCATGTACTTCACCCTGGAAATAGCGCTCGATCATGGCGACGGTCCTGGAGAGGAGATTGCCAAGGTCGTTGGCCAGATCCACATTGAAGACCAGGGTGAAGAGATCGTCGGTATAATTGGCATCGTTGCCAAGCTGCACTTTAGCCAACAGATAGTAACGCAAAGCATCGCTGCCGAATTCGTCGATAACCTCGTTAGGATCGATGATATTGCCCTTGGACTTGGACATCTTGTCATCGTCGAAGAGCAGCCAGCCATGGCCGAAGACGGTATCCGGCAGAGGGAGATCCAGAGCCATCAGGATGATAGGCCAGATGATGCAGTGGAAACGGGTGATCTCCTTGCCAACCAGATGCAGATCCGCCGGCCAGAAGTTCTGCATCAGGGAGTCGTCCTCCTCGGTGTAGCCGAGCACGGAGATGTAATTGGAGAGGGCGTCGATCCAGACATAGACCACCTGCTCGGGGTCGAAAGGTACCTGGACCCCCCATTTCAGGCTGCTGCGGGCGACACAGATATCCTGCAGACCCGGCCGCAGGAAGTTGCTCATCATCTCGTTGGCTCTGGTGACCGGACGTATGAAGTCGGGATGAGCATCGATGTACTCGATCAGACGCTGAGCATAGTTCGAGGCGCGAAAGTAGTAGCTCTCCTCGCTGAGCCAGGTGACCTCCCGGCCACAATCGGGACAAAGCTTGCCATCGGTCAGCTGACGCTCGGTCCAGAAGGCTTCACAGGGGACGCAGTAATGCCCTTCGTAGCTGCGCTTGTAGATATCTCCCTGCTGATAAAGCTTATCGAAGATCCGTTGCACCACCACCCGATGCCTGGCCTGGGTGGTGCGCACGTAGTCGTCGTTGCTGATCTGCAGGCGTTGCCACAAGGCGCGGAAATCCAGATCCAGGGCGTCCACGAACTCCTGAGGGGTAATCCCCTGCTCGGTTGCTTTCTCCACCACCTTTTGGCCATGCTCATCGGTGCCGGTGAGGAAATGGACACGCTTACCCACCAGGCGATAGAAGCGCGCCAGGGCATCGGCGACGATGGTGGTGTAGGCATGGCCGATGTGGGGCTTGCCGCTGGCATAGTAGATGGGGGTAGTGATGTAGTAGTTGTCGGATGATTTGGTCATGGGGACCTCCTTGTGGTTAGGATTTAGGATTTAGGATTTAGGATTTAGGATCGTAGCGGCGGCATTCTGAGTTTGCGCCACAACCGCCTAAGCAAGGACAATTGACAATTAATCTGTGCTAATCCGCGCTCATTGAGCGTGTAAGAAGATTGTTTTCATAGCCTTTTAGAATCAGAAAACCGCCCTGGTAAGGGGCGATTCTTGGTCGCGGTACCACCCTTGTTCGTCCGCTACCACAGGTAGCGAACCTCAGGTGAGCTTCTCACGGGGCTCATCCGATGCGGGCTCATGCTGGCATTTAACCATCACTCGCCGACACAGCTCCCGGGTCATGTTCGAGTATTTTGCTCTTAGTCTCCTCGCAGCATTTGGTAAGACTCTCTGTGTAAGAGCGCAACTCTACTCATCCGTTTACAGCTTTTAGAATTATTATGATTTTAGAAGAACATGTCCGATTAATATGGGGTTCCCAGCCCATTCTCCGGTTGGAGAATACGGGGATTATA
>WRDA01000259.1 GCA_009783675.1 Symbiobacteriaceae bacterium
CAGTAGCCACAGCACAGCCAGCAACTCTTCGTTCACGAGACACCTGCCCTTCCAGGATAATAATATGGACCTCGGTTATTGTTCCTGCGCTTTTTCCAGTTGCCTGCGATACTCTTCCCGCAGCACAGCGATACTCACTAACTGACCTGCGCGGCAGACATACCAGTAGTCAAAGCCGTTTAGCCGCTGCGCTTTGCTGCCGCTGAGCAGGGCCGCAGCAGTATGGATATCCAGCCTTGCTCCCTGATACTCCAGGCGCGAGTCCTCACAAAGGATGGCACTCTCGCCCCCCTTGAGATAGAAAGCCTCGCCGACAGTGAAGATGCCTGCCAGGAGCATATCCTTAAAAGCAACTCTTAGAGGTTTGCGATCGAAGACAGCATTCTCGACATCACCGATACTCTCCTCGGTTGCCTCCAGACGCTGTGTGCCATAATGACAATATCTCTCATCCTGCTCGATCATGAGGTAACGACGCCCTGTCCTTTTAGCCACCACCCCTGTGGTCATGGTGCCGGCGAAGGGATCGAGAACCAGATCGCCCACTCGGGAAGAGATGGTGATGATGCGCCTGAGCAGTTCCTCCGGCTTCTGCGTAGAATGAAGCTTTGTCCCATCCTCAGCTGACAAACGTTCGCTGCCCCGGCAGACCCCGATTCTCCAAACTGTTCCCAACTGCTTTCTTATCCCACGGGCAAAATCATCAGCATCAACGGTATCCAGATTCAGTTCTTTAGCGGTTTTGTAGTTGAAGGTGAAGTTGGCCTCTGGCGATGTAGTCGCCCAGATCAGGGTTTCATGGCTGTTGGTCAGTCTGGTCCCATGGAAGTTGGGGGTGGGGTTACGCTTCTGCCAGATGACGTCGTTGATCAACCAAAACCCAAGATTCTGCATGATGCCGCCGATGGTATAGATGCACTGCATGCCGCCGATGACCCAGAAGGAACCATCCTTCTTCAATACCCGCTTGCACTCCTGAAGCCACTGTGAGGTGAATAGTTCATAATCACCCTGAGAAACGAAGCTCCGGTCCCACTCATCATCGGTACCAGAGTAGACCGTGCCTTCCACACGCAACAATGCACCATCCACTCTCATCCAGTAAGGGGGATCGGCGAAGATCAGGTCGATACTACCATTCGGCAAGGTTTTGAGAATCTCGAGGCAGTCGCCATTGATGATCTTGTTTACTTCCATGATCATACCTCACCAGGACCGGGAGCAGCAGGTTTGCATGCCAAATGCCAAGGGTCCCTATATGAACACTCTGTCCACCAGGAGTGAACAGAGTCGATGCACAGGTTAATTTGACACAAATCCCTCAAACCCGAAGCACAGCTAACTCTGCGCCGGTATAAGACCTTTGCGTCCCAGGATTCTTTCGATCTCCGGTCGCATGGCAGCGTTCTCAGCTATAATTCGCTCCCTGCCAAGATCACTGATCTGCCTATCCATCAGCTTCATCTTGTTGGCGAAGATCAGGCCTTCAGCAGCCGAGACATAACCCACATGGAAACGCTCGCTGCTCATGCCCTGCTTCACCAGGGCTTCCCGCAGAGCATCGGTGCGCTCTTTCATCCAGACATTGCCTGCTATATAATGGCAGTCATT
Organism: Symbiobacteriaceae bacterium; assembly: GCA_009783675.1. Classification (GTDB taxonomy): domain Bacteria; phylum Bacillota; class JAAYKD01; order JAAYKD01; family WRDA01; genus WRDA01. Next base: position 1,612 of record WRDA01000259.1, read on the forward strand.
AGGCAGGTGACAGGCACCGATAAAGACCGCTCCCGCACCTAAACGGAAGGCTTCCATGACAAAATCCTTGTCCACTCTGCCGGAACACATCAAGCGGATGACCCTGATCCGCGTGGGGTAGGCGAAACGGCTGGTGCCGGCCAGATCGGCTCCGGCATAGCAACACCAGTTGCACAGCAGCCCCAGAATCTTCTCCTCGGGGTTTACAGCCAGAGCTGCCCGTATCTGGGCGAAGATCTGGGCATCACTGAAGTGCATCTGGTCGATGGCATCCACCGGACAATCGGCGACACAGGTGCCACAACCATGGCACTTTGCGGGGTTGATCACCATGGGTTGCTTTTCTTCAGCACCGGGAGCCACATAGGGGCAGACCCGCTGGCAGACGGTGCAGTTGGCTCGAGAATGCAGACATTTGGTAGGGTCGACATAGGCGACGATGGGTTCGATCTCGACGATCTCCTTGGACAAGATGGTGGCTGCCCGGCCTGCCGCGCCACTACCCTGGGAAACGCTGTAAGGGATGTCCTTAAGACCCTGGCAGGCGCCGGCATAGAAGATACCGTCCACGGGAGCGTCGATGGGCTTCAGCTTGGCATGAGCCTCCGAGAAGAAGCCGTTGGTATCCCGGGAGACATGGAGAACCCGCGCCAGTTCATCGCTGCCGGCTTTAGGCATTCCGGCGGTGCTCAAAATCACCAGATTCGTCTCGATCTCGATGGTTTCCCCTAAGATGGTGTCCTCCAGGTGGACGATAAGGTCGTTGTTCTTGGTTTCGTAGATGCGGTCAGGCTTGCCCCTGACGAAGGTGACCCCCAGCTCCCTGGCTCGCCGGTAGAACTCCTCGAAACCCTTGAAGGGGGTGCGGATATCCATGTATACGATGATGACTTCGGTCTCGGGCTCGTGTTCCTTGATCAGGATGGCATCCTTAATAGCATGCATGCAGCAAAACCCGGTACAGTATTCGAACTTGTGCACATCCCGGGAGCCGACGCACTGGATGATGGTCACCGAGTGGGGATGCTTGCCATCGGAGGCCCGGATGACTTCGCCGTTGGTAGGACCGGAGGCGTTGGTCAGCCATTCGGCATCTAAGGCCGTGATCACATTGGGGAAGGCACCATAGCCCCATTTAGGTTCATCGTAGGGCTTATAGACATCGAAGCCGGTAGCCACGGTGATGGTGCCAACTTCGATCTCAAACTCTTCCGGTTGTTGTTCGAAGTCGATGGCTTGGCGTCCTCCGCAGATCTCCACACATTTATAGCACTCGATGCAATGATCCATGTCGATATTGTAGACCAGAGGCACTGCCTGGGGAAACGGTACTGAGATAGCCCGGCGGGTTCCGATATTTTGCTGCCAGGCGTTGGGATACTCTACCGGACAGACATCGGCGCATTCGCCACAGCCGGTGCAGTCTTTGGCGATGACCCGCTTGGGATTTTTACGG
>WRDA01000260.1 GCA_009783675.1 Symbiobacteriaceae bacterium
ACTCTGCTGGCAGGGAAGCAGATTACCATCCCACCAGAGCTACTTAGCCCTGACTATCCCGTGGTAGTCACCGGCGCTGATCCCGAAGACCGCTTCCGTGATCTGCGGGAGGTCCTGGGCATACCCTACTTCATCTCCTATCCAATTCGAATTCAGGGGGATGTCTATGGCATCTTGTTGACTGGTCGCTTGGTAGAGGCTGAACCCTACCTGCTGCGCCTCAGTCGCAGTGATGTGGAAACAGTTCAAGCCATCGCCACCCTCCTGGCTTCGGTTCTGGTCGAACAGCGCATCCAATCCCTGGAAGAACGCAATCGCATCATGGTGGATACCGCACCGATCTGTTGCGTTTTCTGGGACGAGGTCGGCAATCCCACCGACTGTAACCACGAAGCTTTGACTCTCTTCGGGCTCTCTACTAAAGACGAGTTCATTAACCAGTTCCATTCTTTGTCTCCCGAGAGACAACCCGACGGGAGTCCATCTATGCAAGCGGCTTTGGAGCTCATCAGAAAGGCTTTCGTCAATGGTGAAGCCCATTTCAGATGGATGCACCTAGCTCCGGATGGAGGTCCGATGCCTGTCGAAGTGACCCTTATCCGAGTGCCTAAGGGCGAAAATTACATAGTCGCCGGCTATCTCCTGGACTTAAGAGACCACGAAGCAGCCAAAGCCCGTCTGGAAGAGACCAGGGATCTCACCGAACGGCTGATTAAAGCTAAGAACGAATTCATCGCCTCAGTCAGCCACGAGATTCGCACCCCTCTGAATGCTATTTTGGCTATGGCTCGCACTGCCAGCGAAGTGGACGGCATCAGTGAGAGCCAGCAAACCATCATCAGCCTGGGCATGCAGTCGGTAATGATGCTAACTTCAGCGATCGAAGCGATCCTGGATTTTTCTAAGCTGGATTCCGGACAGCTGCTCTTGGAAACCGGAGAGTTTGCAATACGGGATCTGCTGGAAGGAATCATCGGCATCGCCAAGGGAGAAGCCATCGCCAAATCAATAAGCTTGAATTTGAGCGTGGAGGAGAGTGTCCCTTCCTTGTTGATAGGAGATTCTACCCGCCTTGGCCAGGTGGTTTTCAACATCGTCATGAATGCCGTCAAGTTCACCGAGGAGGGTGGAGTCCGCATTGGGGTTTCCTGGGCTGACAACAGCATCCTCTCGATAGTGGTTCACGATACTGGCATCGGCATCAGTAAGGAACAGATGGAGCATATCTTCAGACCCCTACATGCAGGTGATTCCTCATATACCAGAAAGTACAGCGGACTCGGCATGGGGCTGGCCGTAAGCAACAGCCTAACCTCTCTGATGGGTGGCGAACTCAGCTGTGAAAGCGAGCCAGGCAGGGGTAGTATCTTCACCATCAGAGTTCCTCTGGAAATGCCTGCCACGCACCATGAGGATGATGAACGAGTCATCGTCAGCACCGATTTGGGACGACTAAAGGGACTTCGGGTCCTGGTCGCCGAAGATAACAACATCAATCAGATGATTATTGAGGAACTCCTCTCTAACGCAGGTATCGGGGTGACTCTGGTGGATAACGGTTTGCGTGCCATCGAGAGATTGCACCAGGAGAGCTTCGACATAATCCTGATGGATGTCCAGATGCCCGAAATGGACGGCTTAATGGCAACGACTCAGATCCGGACCGATCCGCGTTATGCCGATCTTCCCATCCTGGCGATGACCGCCAATGTTGGCAAGGATCATGTAGCCGAAAGCATCGAAGCCGGCATGAACGATCATCTGTCCAAACCGGTGGATACCGAACAGTTATATGCGGCACTCCTGAAATGGAGTAAAAGGTAAGATAGCCACTATCCCCATAATATCGCCATTTTTACTTCCTATGCGACAGATTTTCTGCTATAATACAGGCAGCGAATCTGTCGCGTAGTAGCTTAAAATCGAGGAGGTTCTTATGGCAAAGCCAGGTAGTGAAACCTTTGATACCGAGATTGAAAAATATGGGGCCAGGGAAATCGAAGTGTTGGAGGGGCTGGATCCGGTACGTAAACGCCCCGGGATGTATATCGGCACCACCAGCTCCCGCGGGTTACATCATCTGTTGACCGAGATCGTCGATAATGCCATCGACGAAGCGCTGGTCGGTGTTTGTGACCATATCATCGTGGAACTGAACGCCGATAACTCCGTGTCAGTACACGACAACGGGCGAGGCATGCCCGTGGAGATGCATCCCAAGCTGAATATCCCTGCGGTGGAGGTCATCTTCACTGTGCTCCACTCAGGAGGAAAGTTCGGTGGAGGAACCTACAAGGTCGCCGGTGGTTTGCATGGCGTTGGAGCCTCCGTGGTCAATGCCCTCTCGGAATGGCTACGGGTTCAGGTGAGAAGGGATGGTCGCTTATACGAAATGAGCTTCCATAATGGAGATCGCCATGAACCGCTCCATGTCATCAGAGAACTCTCCCCTACAGACGACCAGCATGGGACCAGCGTCTTTTTCAAGCCTAATGCCTCCGTTTTCGAAGAGGTTGTCTTCAATGTCGAACTTATCGCCACCCGTCTGCGGGAACAGGCCTTTCTGAACAAAGGAGTTCATATCGAACTGATCGATCATCGCTGCGACCCGGTAGAGGAATACTCCTTTTGCTTCGAAGGCGGAATCGTCCAGTTCGTAGAATATCTCAACCGCGTCGACGATAGTCTGGAGAAGCTCCACAGCGTCTTCTACCTGGAGAAGAGCCGCGACGATGTGCAGGTGGAGATCGCCTGGCAATATACCGATCGTTATCAGGAGAACCTCTACTCCTACGCCAACAATATCCATACCCAGGAGGGCGGCAGCCACGAGATGGGTTATAAGCTGGCCATGACCAGGGTGATTAACGACTATGCCAAACGCTTCAACCTGATTAAGGAGAGCGATGGAAACCTCAGCGGTGAGGATATCCGGGAAGGCTTGACCACGGTCATTTCAGTCCGCCTGCCGGAGCCTCAATTCGAAGGACAGACCAAGACCAAGCTTGGTAACCCCGAGATACGCAGCATCGTCGATACTATCACCGCCGAAGCGGTAAGCATCTA
>WRDA01000261.1 GCA_009783675.1 Symbiobacteriaceae bacterium
AGAATGTATTGCTCTGTTAAAATTTCGTAGAATGCAGGAAGATTCCCTGCCGAGGGCTAATAATAAATTTGGTATATTACTTGGCACAAATGAGGTGTATTAAATGGCGTCTCTCTATGAAGACCAGGTGCGCATCGCTCGCGAAGAAGCCATCTATACGCGGGAGCTTAAGAGGATCCTGCGTCGTTCCATGTGGATCAGTATCTTCACCGGCATCACGGTCAGCACCGCATTGATCGTCTACGCCTGGGCATCGGCTAACGTAGGCTTTTTCAGGTTGTAGCTTCTCTGATAAATGAGGCTTCGCCCTTATGCAGCCAGCTGGTCTGGCTGGCAACGACAGCAGCGGTAGCCCTCTGCCTCAGGTTTACTTTTCAGGAAAGGACTGATCTTCATTGTACTGCAGAGATATCATGATCGATCGTAAGGAGGTCATTTCGGTCACCGATGACTTCACCCTGGCCAAGGCTATCGACCGCATGGAGCTCTATGGCATGCGCGCCCTGCCGGTGGTTAACTACGGTCGTTACCACGGTGTAATCGAAAAGAGTTCCATCTTCGAGCATATTTATATTAAGCGTGATGTGGACCTGGATGTCGCCATCGTCAGGGATGTTATGCGCAGCAATATTCAAGTAGTCTACGCCAGCGACTTCATCGAGAAAGCAGCAGTAGCCTTTCGCAATCACCGCTACCAGTTCCTGCCGGTGATGATGGACGATACCGAAGATCAGTTCCTGGGTATCATCACTGCCACCACCATTTTGAACATTCTGGCTTCTGCTTTAGGCTTGGGGCATCCGGCCCATCGACTTACCCTGCAGCTACCTGGCTACAAAGGTGAACTGGCTAGAATCAGCAGGGCGCTCTACCAATCAGGCGTGAATATAACCAGTTTCGTTACAGTCAGCTATGAAGAATCCAGAGACGTTTTCTCCGATTCCAGTGTCAGCGTCGTCTTGAAATTTGAGGGCGATCTGGAGGCTGCTTTAACTGCTTGCAGGGCACAGGGTGCTGTGATCACTCATGTCGATCGCTTCGAAGGGTAGATGCCATGAACTACGATAATCGACTTATCTCCACGGTGCTGGCGGTTCTCCTCTTCTCCTTCGCCCTTTTCGCAACCTCCCGTAACTATTTCCGGGAGAAAGACCCTTCCCGTAAAAGGGAGTATCTCATCCAGATGATCTTCGCCATTATTCTGGTTATCGTCTTCATTTACGGAATGTGGTATGTCACCATCAGGCAGCTGTGGTAAGCGGGGGTATGGGTACCTATTGCAAAATTAGTTCTTGCATTTGTAAGGCGAGCGTGCTATACTCTCCTTCGCTCAGGTTCCTTTCCCCGGAGATACCGGGGGAGCTTACCATCGAGCAGTGGAATGAGGGGATAAGCCCCTGCCTATAGATCTTTCAATTAAAGGGGGATATTCGATGCAGACATTCTTATGGGTGATCCATGTGCTACTCTGTGTCGGCCTTATCGCCGTCGTTTTATTACAGGCACCCAAAGGAGAGGGTCTCTCCGGACTCTTTGGTGGTCAAACTGCTCAGTTCATGAACAGACAACAGGGTTTGGAGAAATGGCTGATCATGGGTACCATCACCTTCGCATTCCTCTTTGCCATAACTTCCTTCGTGCTGGCAGTCTGGCGCGTCTAGGTTCTTCGTATAATCTTAGGGTGTCTTCAGAGACGCCCTTTTTTCATTATAAATACCTGCCAGGATAGCAAGTGAAGGGAGATAATACAGTGGAACGTGAGGAAACTCTAGCCCTGCTCAAACAGCATGTGACGAACAAAAACCTGGTCAATCACTCCATCGCCGTGGAAAAGATCATGATAGCTCTGGCGGAGCGCCTGGGGGAGGATGTTGCTCTCTGGTCCCTGGCGGGATTGCTTCATGATATCGATTACGATCAAACGGCGACGGAACCTCTGCTCCATGGTCGTGTCGGTGCGGATATGCTTAAAGAACACGGTGGCTTCAGTGAGGAGCTGATCTATGCGGTGCTGGTGCACAATCATGTGCACGGGTTACCCCGGCTAAGCGTACTGGATAAGGCACTCTACGCCGCCGATCCTCTCTCTGGGCTAATCGTCGCCGGAGCTTTGATCCATCCGGAGAAGCGCCTGGCGCCTCTGACCCCCGATTTCATTATCAAACGCTTCGGCGAAAAAGCTTTCGCCAGGGGTGCCAACCGGGAACAGATCGCCACCTGTAGCGAGATCGGTCTCGAACTGGAAGAGTTCATCACCATCGGACTGTTAGCCATGCAGCAACACGCCAGTGAGATCGGGCTGTAGAGTTCTAAGCAAACTGATCACTTAAAACGAAAACCGCGGAAATTCCCGCGGTTTTTGCTTAGGAAAGCCACAGCCTGAGGCGAAAGGCTACGAGTTATATTTGTTGCCTGTGTAAGTGATATGAACAGACAAGATCCTCATATGTCTCTTTCTCTCATTAGCAAGTAATCCTCATGATTTTCGGCGACATGCGCGTCGAAAATCACTGTAAGCCTGGCGGATATGCATCCAAATCGCCGAAGGCCGCAGCCTGAGGCGAAAGGCGACAGCCGCTAATTTATTGAATAGCTCAGCAGCCTAAATCGCAGAGGCGTCCCTGCCAGGTCCCGCAGGGTAAGGCGCAGGTCGAAGAAGGGCAGGCTATCCCCCTCTGCTGCTCCCTGGGGAGCCTGCAGACGGTGGGTGATAGTCCGCCAGGTGTTGCTGAGAAAGATAATAGTCTCCTCCATCTCCGCGTTTACCTCGGAAAGGCAGAACTCCACGCCCTCCCCCGGTATGGTCTCAGCCAGCTCGATGGTGCAGCTCAGCAGCATATCCGGAGTGCTGGCCAAATACCGTAGTTGGTATTGCAAGACATGGCTCTCCTCCCGGGATACAGGTCCGCTCAGAGTCTGTAAGGGATAGAGAGCATGGGGGTCGCGCAGCTCATAGATCTGATAACTCTTAGTCTCGACTGGTACAGCTTGCAGACTCTCAGGAGTCAGGGTCAGTTGACGGGGCATTCCGCAAAGGATGACGTAGCGTAACTCTTCTACCCAGGG
>WRDA01000262.1 GCA_009783675.1 Symbiobacteriaceae bacterium
CGGCTGGTGATCCCTCCGGTGGTCAGACCGCCCATGCCACCATCGATGGCGATGACATAGTCCACCTCCTGGTGGAAGCGTTTCATTGCTGCTTTCATGCCCTTGAGATCGCCGAGGCCCTCCTCCCCCGCAGTCGCCACACAGATCAGCTTACCTGGCAGCTTCGTTCCCGTATCCTGCAGATACTTGAGCAACCAGAGCAAGGAGGTCACCCCAAAGGAGTTATCTCGGATCCCCGGCGCATAGAGGCGGTTGCCCTCTCTGCGGATGGTCAGATCGGTATCCCTGGGAAAGACAGTGTCCAGATGAGGTGCCAGCATCAGAACTGGTCCGCTGGCAGTTCCGGGCAGGATGCCGATGACGTTTTCGGCGTCGTCGATGAAGACATCCTGCAGCCCATAATGCCTGAACCTGTCGGCGACATATACGGAACGGTCGTGCTCATCCCAGCTGGGAGCAGGGATTTGGGTGATAGCGTTATTCTCCTGCAGAATCTCTTCTAAACGGGAAGCGAACCAGGAGCATAGCTCCTCGTTACCTGGCAGATTGATCATCGTATCCACTCCTGTTTGTTTGTTAGTCTTATATTAGCAGTAAAACCTTTAGCCACATTCTCTTTTTCTGCGGCAATACCTTCCATCTTTGCAGTTTTTTATTGTTCGGCAGGATGGCATTACCCAAACAGCGAATGAACAGATAATGTTATTTGTGTGATTATGAAGGGAGTTGAACGACCTATGACCATCCCCGCCATCACCGATCTAAAGCAGTTGCAGGCCTTCCTCGACAAAGTGGAGGCACAGCTGACCCAGTACCAGGAAGAGAGCTCAGAGCTGGGCTTCCAGCGCTACCTGGATAAGCAACCCAACCCTCGCATCGCCGAGTTAGCTGCGGAACGCGCCAAAATCATGCTCAACCCTCAGATGCGTGCCCTCATCGATCACTGGTATCCTATCTGCACTGCCCCATTACTGAAGCGTCGCCTGCAGTTATGGCAGAGAGCTCTGGTTGCCGGACAGGTTATGTCCGATCCCCAGGTTCGCGACCTCACCCGGGATCTGGATCAGCGGATCGTCTCCCATCTCTATCCCTATCGCGATCAGCGCATCTCCCTGGGCGATATCCGCAACATCATTCGCTTCGATCGCGATGCTGCCAATCGGCGGGAAGCCTGGCTCTCTTATGGTGAGCTCTCCCGGCAACTGGCACCGGATCTGCTGCAGCTGATGAAGCTGCGAAACGCCATCGCCAAGGATCTGGGCTTCAAGACCTATGTCGATCTTATCCTGCAGCATAACGAGCTGAGCAAGGAAAAAGTGGTCGGCATCCTTCAGGAGTTGTTGGACCAGAGTCAGGAGCGTTACGATGAGGTCCTGCAGAAAGGCGCACAAGCCCTGGGGCTGGAAAAAATCGAACCCTGGGATGTGCAGATCTGCCTGGAAGCCGGGGAGAGCATTCCTACTTCGTATTTCCCCAAGGCAGGAATCAAGGATGCTGTCAGCGCCTGGGCCAAGAAGATGGGTATCGACATGGATGTGCGCGGCATCGAGATGGTCTTCGTGGACATTCCCTACAACGGGCTTTGCATGGGTATCCGGAAGGGAACCACGAAAATTCTCGGCAATCCTCAGGATGGCTTCGGCTACTACAAGACCATGTTTCACGAACTTGGCCATGCTCTGCACGGAGAGATGAACGACGTCAGCACCCTGATGCTCAAACGCGACAGTGGCATCTTCGGGGAGGGTCTGGCGGAAGTCTTCGGCTATGTGGCGTCCTCCCCCGACTGGCTGGCAACCCGTAAACTGCCCGAGGAGGTTATGGCGACTGCCTCCAAGGCTCTCCTGGGCCCTATGTTTCATTATCTGCGTCAACGCACTGCTTACTGCCTCTTCGAGTATGCACTTTACAGCAACCTGGATGCCGATCCCGACGCGCTGATGGCGGAATGGGAGAGCCGGGTCCTTGGCTGCAGCTATGATGCTTCGCCTCGTTGGGCTGCCAACGCTTGGTTCATCAGCAATCCTGTCTATTGGCAAAACTATGTCCTGGCCGATGTCGTGGCCTCCCAGATTCATCGCCACCTGAACAAGGCGTTTGGTCCCCTGGCGGCGAGTAAGGCAGCCTTCGATTTCGTCATCTCCCATTATATTGCTCCGGGAGCAGTAACCAGCTGGCTGGAGAAGATCGAAAGCGCCACCGGAGAACCTCTGAACGCCAAGGCACTCATCGCGGACCTTAATCGTTGAAAACAGCCCACAGTAGGGAGTGACTCTCAACTTTTACTTCTATCGTCCATTATTTGGCGTAAGGGTGACGCCGCTGCAACTAAAAGGTTAGGGAATTTTCAAGGACCAGGCTATGCGTCTGGTCCTTAAAGTTAACTCACTGCTTATCTCTTATTCAAAACGTTGCCTAATCTGCTGCATCCGCTGTATAACTGGTACCGCAAAGGGACAGGCCTTCTCGCAACTGCCGCATTCTATACACTGGGAAGCCTTGCCCGTCAGCTCTCCATAAGCTTCTTTCAGCTTTCCTTGCACAGTAGCATCCTCCTGCCAGATGTCGTTCAGGCGTTGCAGTGCAGCGATATCCAGATGCATCGGGCAGGGCAGGCAATGGTTGCAATACATACAGACACCTTTGGTCAGGGCCCAGTTCTTCTGCTGCAGGATCGGCTGCAGATCTTTTTCTTCGTCACTGGCTTTCAGATAATGCAGGGTCGCCTGGAGCTGCTCCAGAGTGTTATAGCCTGCCAGGACGCTGGCTACTCCCGGTCGGCTGAGAGCATAATGCAAGCACTGAGCAGGAGTGAGCACGCCGAAGGGGGAAGAATCGCTGAAGAGATAGCCTCCTGCATAGGGTTTCATCACCGTGATAGCCACACCTTCACGTGCGCAGAGCTGAAATAACTCAGCTCGCTCCTGGTTACGGCCGTCCTCAGCCAAGCCCTCGAACTCCTCGAACTTAAACATGGTGTCCACATCGGTATTACCTGGCAGGAGATCGTGATACGGGTTGATGGAGAACATCAGGACATCCAGTTTTCCCAGACTTAGC
>WRDA01000263.1 GCA_009783675.1 Symbiobacteriaceae bacterium
CAGGCATAGCTCGTGTATCCTGCGAACTGCTTCCTGCAGTTTCATCCCGGGGCTATGGAAGTTCATCATGAAGTCGATTGCACTTCCGCCGTGCCTGCCTGCCATACGAGGTGAGTAGTCCACCCAGAGACCGTTGCTGATTACTACGCTGGAGTCAATAGCCAATCGCCAGGAAGAGCGTCCATCCTTCTTCAGTTCGTATCCGAGAGCCTGTGCCAGTCTCTCAGTTGGTATGGCTCGTGCATCTTCTATGTGTTCCGGAGTTACCCAGTCGCCTTTGTTCTGCTTTTCAGGGCGCGGCAAAAGCGATGTCTGCGTCTGTACTGTATCCAACACCCGGGATACTGCCTCGGCTTCAGATATTAGGGAGGGTTCAGGAAAGTTACGTACAAAGTCCACTGCATGGGATATGTCAGCTCTGTCGGTTACTCCCCAAACCCCCTCCGGGTATACAGTGAGGCTGATGTCGGGGTTACTCTTGTCGATGATAACGGCGGCACCGTTGTCTCTTGGGAAGACGGCGTGCCCTGTTCTTTCTGCCAGTTCAGGAATGCTTACTCTTCTGGCTTCACTGGCATCGTATAGCACTTGCTGTAGGTTAGTGTTTTCATTTCGTATACTGTCTACTATAGTAGTCAGGTGCAGTATCATCTCTGGGTTATTCCTGACTATAGTAACTATACTCTCGGCTGCAAAGTTGATCGGCGTGTCCTTAACAGCTTGGCGTAGCAAGTCGAAGTCGTTCTGGTGCGCCGTATCACAGGCAATATTGTAGAGCTGAACCCATAAGTAGTCCGAGCTGGATACAAACCGATCACCGCTGTAACCCTCTTCTATGGCTCGTGAGAGCTGTTTAAGTCCGGCATCTATACAAGCGTTCATTACTGTTTGGTGGATACTGGTATAGTAGTCTGACATGTGACTACTATTACGTGGTAAATAACGCATTCTTTCAGACCACTCACGGTTTTGCCTGGAATAACGACCGTCGTCATTCCCCCTTATCATGTCCGCTAGCACTGCTAGGGTGCGTTCATACCCATACTCGCTGATAACTCTCTCCATTACCCAAGGACAGTTATATCGTGAGCCGGCAGTAAGTGGCTCATGTGTCTCTTCAAGATATCTGTCTATTGCTCTTATCACCTCCCAGTTCAGTTCTTTGCTACTCCTAAACCAAGGGATGTCATCTGGGATACCACTATCATTGCTGGGGGTTGCGTAGTATACTGCAGTCAAACTTGATCACTCCTTTCATATGGTCATTTGGTAGATGTTGGTACATATAAAAAGCCTCTACCTGTTAGGGTAAAGGCGGTTGGGGTCACAAACAGTGGAGACTACATTCTACTCCTGAGTGACGTCATCTTCGGGCATGGATAATGCGTAGCGTCTCTGCAGCATGTCCTCGCTTGCTTCTGTCTTGCCTAATCTTTCGAGGAACTGCCTGACTATCCGCTCTTCCTCCGCAGCCATTTCCTGCCTTACGAAAGCGAGCATTTCTTTTTTCTGTATTCTTGATAATATCGCGTTCCGCTTTAAGTCGTTAATAAATGTGATATAGGTGGGTTGACGACCGGAGTAGTCACTGGACGTTACTTCGGTATCCAGTCTTCGTGAAGGCGGGGGTGTATGCGGTAAAATACTGGTAAGTATTTCATTCGCACTCGCGAGAACACTGCGAACATCCTCTGTGTCGAGCAGTTTCTTGCCGCTACCGCTTTGGGTTTTTAGAGCCTCTGCTTTAGTGACTGTCAGGGAATATGTGGGATGTGTATTTAGAATCTCTTCAACATACTTTTGGTTTTCCTCCTGTAGGTAGGAAAGTGCCACTCCTGAGAAGAACGGGATTCTATCGCTGTCCACGAGAGCCAAAAGACCAGGGGTAAGGTGATTGAGCCGTAAATAACGAAAGACCTGGCGTCTGTTCTCGGGATAGCTGTGTTCCTCTTTTTCTCCATCGACAACAGTCACACCGCTTTTCCCTATGCTTATTCTGGCATCCATAAGAATGCGATATGCCTTGGCTTTTTCGCTGGGTAACATGACTTCTCTCTGGCGAAGGTTGGAGTTCGTGACAATAATAGCTGCTGTGTCGTCGTCTATTTGTAGCAGTACTCTGCAGGGGATGGGTTCCTTTCCAATTAACCTACATGCGGCTACACGATTGTGTCCTGATAGTATCTGGTATTTACCTTCTCCAATAAGCCTGACAACAACCGGGTTTATTAGTCCTTGCTCCTCAATGGATTCTGCAAGTTCCATCAAACGGTCTTCAGAATATAATTTGAAGGGGTTATCAGGAAACGGAACTAGCTGCTCGAAAGTCAGACTAACTAAGTTTCCTACTTTATCGAGTTGGGACGCGATGTTTTCTGCTCTGAACCTGGCATTTATTGCACTGTTGCCAGAAACCCCGTCTAAGCTAATTGCTCTACTCAATGTTCATTACCTCCCTTGCTAGTTGCGTATATTCCTTAGCCAGCTTAGACTTAGGCGAGTAATCAAATATGGTTTTACCTGCCTGACTTGCTGCAACCGCTACCACCGCTTTAGATATCGTGGTCTCAAAGATTGGTACTCCTGCAGCGTTAGATGAGTCTCCAAGTGCAGATATGATTTCACGAGAGGTTTTTAATCTTACGTTCAACATGTTAAGGAGAATGCCCGTTACCCGGAATGTGGGGTTGGTGCCATAACGTACTTTGTTCAGACCGGATACGAACAGGAGTGATACACCCTGTATGTCCAAAAACTCTGCTTTTGCAGGGACTATCACTTCGCTGCAAGCCGTCAGGACGTTTACGAATAGCAAGCCCAATGAAGGAGGAGCATCGAGGATTACGAAGTCATATCCGTCTTTCACAAGGTCAACTACGACTTTCAGGACGAACTCCCTCTTAGGGGCATTGCCTAAATCCAGCTCCAGCTCGGAAAGAAGAATGTCTGCGGGAAGAAGGTCAAGATTTGCGCCTATGCTATGTATCATGGGTGCGAAATCAATCTCAATAACCGAGAATAGACTGGGGTCTGTAGATAATACCGTGCGAATGGCATC
>WRDA01000264.1 GCA_009783675.1 Symbiobacteriaceae bacterium
CTTGGTGCTTCCTTTGGTAACACAGTCGCCGCCCGTGTCTCCCTGCTGATCGGTCGTTTCGCCTTCATCTTCGGTGATTGGCTACACTGGATCTGACGAGGAGAAACACCTCTGAGTATTGAATTTAACCGGGGTCGAAGCCATCTGGCAACGACCCCGGTTTCTTATATGCCTGATAGACGAGGGAATTAATAGGATCACACGAAGCATCTCAATCGGATCACGCGAAACATCGGAGTCGTTGCACAGAATAAGGAAAATGTGTTATAATATCGCTGCAACTCTCAACTCTCAACTTTTAACTTTTAACTTTCAACTCTCAGGAGGTCTTCATGGGTCTGCTTAACAAACAGGAAGCTCTGGCCAGGATTCCCCAGGTGGATCAGCTCTTGCAGGATGAAGCCCTACATTCGCTCCTGGAGGAGGTTCCCCGCTATCTCGTGTTAGATGGGGTACGTCTCACACTACAGAAGGTACGACGTGAGATATTGACCTCGGAGGATCTCTGGTATCCTGATGATTTCCTTCCAAGAGAATCACTTTGCAGGCGGATTCAGGAACAGGTACGCTTGCTCAGCCGTCCTTCGCTCCATGGCGTCATCAACGCCAGTGGAGTCTTATTACATACCAACCTTGGCCGCGCTGTTCTCTCTTCTGCAGCCATCTCCCAACTGGTCGAGGTGGCTTCCGGCTACGCCAATGTGGAGATCGACGAACATAGTGGAGAACGTGGAGAAAGATATACACATGTACGAGAGCTTCTCTGTCGCTTAAGTGGCGCTGAAGATGCTCTCGTCGTCAATAATAATGCCGCGGCAGTCCTGCTCTCGCTGTCGGCTCTGGCTGTCGGGCGACAGGTAATCGTCTCCCGGGGAGAGCAGGTAGAGGTTGGCGGTGCTTTTCGCGTCCCGGAGGTCATGCGCCAGAGCGGTTGTCATCTGGTGGAGGTTGGCACCACCAACCGCACCTATCTGAGGGATTACTTAGCCGCTATCACCAGTGAGACAGCTGCTTTGCTGAAGGTGCATACCTCCAACTACCGGGTGATCGGTTTCACAGCGGAGGTCTCCAGAGAAGATCTGGTCTCTCTAGCCCATCAGCACTCCCTTTTAGCTTTGGAAGATTTGGGCAGCGGGACCCTGGTCGATCTCAGTCATTGTGGCCTCAGTCACGAACCCACGGTGCAGGAGGCTATCAGAGCTGGCATGGATCTGGTTACCTTCAGCGGGGATAAACTCCTTGGTGGTCCTCAGGCTGGCATCATCGTTGGCAAAAAGGCTTGCCTGGATCGCCTCAAGCTCCATCCCCTGCTACGTGCCCTACGTATAGACAAACTGACTCTGGCAGCGCTGGAAGCGACTCTCAGGCTTTACCTCGATGAGGAGCAGGTTTGGCAAAGAGTCCCAGTCCTGCGATTACTCTCGCAAAGCGTCGCCGAAATCACAGACAAAGCTGAAAAACTCTGTCAGGAACTACAGCAACGAGTCGGGGACAGAGCAGAATTTAAGGTGGAAGAGGATTATGCCGTTGCCGGAGGCGGAGCGTTGCCTCTGGAAGAGATTCCTACCAGGGTCGTGAGTGTTGTACCAAGAGAGATATCCGTTTCCCGACTGGATGAGCGCCTGCGTTTGGGATTCAAGCCCATATTCTCGCGAATCGCCAGGGAGCGGCTCCTTTTGGATCTGCGTACAGTTTTCGATAACGAACTTAGTGAACTGGCGGATGCCGTGGTCTTCGCTCTAAAGGAACAGGGTTCATGAAACATGTTATTGTCGGCACAGCCGGACATGTAGACCATGGCAAGACTACCCTTATTCGGGCTTTGACCGGGATTGAGACCGATCGTCTGAGGGAAGAGCAACAGCGAGGCATCTCCATCGAGATCGGCTTCGCTTACTTCGATCTCCCTTCTGGCCGCAGGGCAGGCATCATCGATGTCCCTGGACACGAACGTTTTATTAAGAATATGCTCGCTGGGATCGCCGGAGTCGATCTGGCTCTGCTGGTGGTGGCTGCCGATGAAGGAGTCATGCCCCAGACGGTGGAGCACCTTAATATCCTCTCGCTGCTGCAAATTCAGCAGGGGTTAGTAGTGATCACCAAGAGAGACCTGGTGGAGGCGGATTGGCTGGAACTGGTCGAGGAAGAGGTTAGGGAGAGGTTGCAGGGCTCGTTCTTAGAGAATGCCGAGATCCTTGCAGTTTCAGCGACAACGGGTGAAGGTCTCCCTGCCTTGGTTGCTGCCATCGATCGCCTGACCAGCAGTGCTCAGGAGCGGGACAGTAAAGGTGTCGCTCGTCTGCCTGTGGATCGGGTCTTTTCGGTCTCTGGTTTTGGGACTGTCATCACCGGTACACTGCTGAGTGGTTCAATAGCTCTCGGAGATCGCCTGGATCTCCTGCCTCGCGGGATGACCCTGCGGGTACGCAGCCTGCAGGTGCATGGTGAACGGGTAGAGGAGGTCCTGGCTGGACAGCGCGCAGCGGTGAATCTGGCTGGCATCGACCAGGATCAGTTACAGCGCGGTGATGTGCTGGCTTCTCTTGGCACGTTAAAGAGCACCATGATGCTCGATGCCAGATTGCATCACCTTTCCTCCTCGCCGCGAGCGCTGCAGCAGAGGACGCGGGTCCGTGTCTACAGCGGAGCAGCAGAGGTCATGGCACGCCTGACACCGTTAGAAGAGGAGATCATCGAGCCGGGGCAGAGCTCTCTGGTACAGCTACGCCTGGAGGAACCCTTAGCCGTAGACGCTGGCGGTATCTTCATCCTGCGCAGTTACTCCCCGATGACTACCATCGCTGGCGGGACCATCATCGACCCTCATCCCCATAAGAAGACCCGTTTCCGAGAGGCTCAGGTAGCCGCCCTACGGATTCGCGAACAGGGGGATCCCTTGCAACAGGCAATGCAACAACTCTATACCCTAAGCCCGACACTGCCCGATCGTGAAGCCTTCCTGCACAGCATCCCCAACCTGCCGGAGGCAACGGATCTGTTAGAAGAGCTCATAGC
>WRDA01000265.1 GCA_009783675.1 Symbiobacteriaceae bacterium
TGCAAGAATCGCATGTATGTGGATAACTCTTCGGATCCCTCAGTCAGCTTCCAGTCACCGGCAAACATCCGTCCCGAGGAGGCATTGGCCAGGGTCGCCGCTCACGAGGGAGAACACGTAGCAAACGATCGAATGCAGGCAAAACAAGATGGCGGTCGGGTAGTCAGCCAGACAGTAACCCTGCGCACCTCCATCTGCCCCGAATGTGGACGAGTCTACATCTCAGGCGGGGAGACCAGGACAACTGTGGCTGTCCCTGCAGCAGAGCAAAGTGATCCTGACCTGCAATATAATCCAGGCAGGAGCTAGCAAATGAAGATCTACCCAATTTCACATAAGCAGACCTATATGTACGTCATTGGCAGCGGGGAAAGGTATATTCTCTACGACTGTCTGTGGCAGGATTCTTTTCCTGTTATCAGGAGCGGCTTGAAGGCACTGGGCTTATCTTTCTCACAGATTGCAGGTCTGCTGGTCTCGCATTTCCATCCCGATCATGCAGGTTGCTGTGAGCTTTTACGCCAGCATGGGGTACCGCTGCTGGTCATAGATGAGCAGATACCGCATATAACATGGTTGAACAACTTTTTTAGGCAGCGCAAGAATGATCCGGAAGGTCTATATGTCCCTCTGTCCGTTGACGATTGTAAGCCATATTCATCTGCTGCAGCATCCTCATTTGTCCAGTCCTGCGACATTGAAGGGCAGGTTATCCTCACGCCAGGACACAGTGCTGATGGAATCAGCTTCATCGTCGGTCAGACTGCTTTCGTCGGAGACCTCCCTACGTTGGATACTGCTGAAGCCTTTGGTGATGAGGTAATGACCAGTTGGAGTACGATCCTCAGCACAGGAGTAACAGAGTATTACCATGCTCATGCCGGATACATAAAATTATCATCACCATGTAGACCAGACACTGATACGACCTTTGACCTGATATCTTTATCGCAGGCACTGATGAATGATTTATTAAGTTAGGAGCTGGTAGACCATACTCGAAAAGCTGGCATGCAAGTTAGGTCGCAACGATGAAGCCCCGAATATTGCATTGGCTGCAGAACTGTCAGGGAACAATGATCTGGCAGGAATAAGAGAAGTCGTCGATGGCTTCACTGGCACAGATAAGGCCATAGCAAACGATTGCATCAAAGTACTCTCTGAGGTCGGTAAGCAAAAGCCGGAGTTAATTTCTGAGTTTGTGAATGAGTTTATCATCCGTTTGCGTTCCCGAAACAATCGCCTGGCCTGGGGCAGTATGATGGCGCTGGCTACAATCGTAGATCTGGCACCACAAGCAATATTCAAGAGACTGTCTGTGGTAATTGCTGCCTATGAAGTTGGGAGCGTAATTACCGTTGATAACAGTATCAGCGTATTTGCCGGATTGTGTAAGGCTGATGAAAGCTATGCCTTGGCAGTTTTGCCACTTCTGATAAACCATCTTCAGAACTGCAAACCCAAGGAAGTGCCTCAGCACGCTGAAAGAGCGTCGGTGTGTTTCACCAGAGAAAACGCGGGCACTTTTATCGAAGTTTTAGAGGTTCGGTTGCCTTATTTGTCTAAACCGGGAAAAGTTCGGGTGGAGAAGCTGCTAAAGAAACTCTACATGCTACGAGAACCTCGCTAGAGACTCAGGGGTAGTCGCAATCAGTCTTGGAGAGTAATTAACAATATAAGGAGGAGAAAACATGCCTGATTTACAACGTATGCTGGAGGAGTTCCAGCAACTGGTGCGCATAGACTGCGCTACCAAGGATGAGCGTCTGGTGGTTGATGCTCTGTTAGCTAAACTCAAGTCAATGGGATTGCATCCCGAGGAGGACGACACCGGCGAAAAAATAGGAGGCAACGCCGGCAACATTTTCTTTACTGTGCCAGGTAACTTAGATGGGCCAACCGTGATGTTCTGTGCTCATACCGATCGGGTTTTACCGGGATCCGGTATTCAACCACAGGTTTTGGAAGACCGGGTCACCTCCGACGGCAGCACTATTTTAGCCGCAGACGATCTTGCCGGCGTAGTGCAGATTCTGGAAGCCATTCGCTTGCTGGAGGAAGAGGGCATCCCACATGCTACGGTAGAAATTCTCTTCACTGTCAGCGAGGAGAGCGGTCTACTAGGTGCCCGTCATTTCGACGTGACAAAATCCGCTGCCGATTATGCCTTCTTCCTGGATGGTGGTGGCTCCATAGGTAACCTGGTAGTGCAAGCGCCGTATTCCGGCAGGATAACTGCCAAGGTTTTAGGTAGAGCTGCCCATGCCGGAGGTGAGCCGGAGAAAGGTCTAAACGCCATCGTGGTCGCTGCTCATGCTCTGGTAAATATGACTCTGGGCAGGATAGATTTCGAAACAACCGCTAACATTGGCCTGATCAACGGTGGTCTGGCTACTAACATCGTGCCGGATACTGTAGTACTGCAAGGGGAGTCACGCTCACTGCAGCCAGCTAAACTGAGGGCTCAGCTGGACCATATGGTAGCTGCTATAAACGATGCTACTGCGAAATTCGACACCACAGCGGAGATTACCGTGACCGAGAGCAACCTTGGCTACGCCCTGTCCTCCGATGAACCTATTGTTAAGCTGGCTTGTGCGGCGACCACAGCCATGGGTCTGACTCCCAACCTGATCCCAACTGGTGGCGGCAGCGATGCAAATGTCATCAGGAGCAAGGGTATTCCCTCCATGGTCATCCCCAACGGCTTGATGAACGCCCATCGTCTGGACGAGTATGTGCTGTTTGACGATCTGACCAAGGGGACAGAACTGGTCTTGTCGATTATCAAGACTGCGCTGGAGTTCCCGAAACAACCCAGGTAGATACTGATCAGACTCCATTGAAACTGGATAAGGGTTGCAAAAACCCTTTACGACGATACCGAAGACGCTTCGGTATCGTTTTTTTATGGCGCGACGCCAGAGGTTATTAATATGTCAACAATCGTACTATGCTCTTGTAAACTAATGATCGATCCTGGGTCGTCTCTTGGGACTCATGCAAA
>WRDA01000266.1 GCA_009783675.1 Symbiobacteriaceae bacterium
ACCCTGCCGGTTCCAGGCTGTGCCACGGGCGCCAGTCATTACAGCGATATGGAAGCTGCTGCACGCTTTATCCTGGAGGTCGCCAAAGCCTTCGGCAGCGGGAGTTGTCATTTCTACGACACGGCCGAGTTTGCCAGAATACAGTCACTCTACGGCTCGATGCAGCATCTGTAGACCCTGGGTAGGACACTGTAGCAGCGACATCCTGTCGCCACGCTTCCCCCTCCGATAGGTAAAGCTCGCTTAAGTATGGAAGTTAAGGATGGATATTATCTCCTACGATAATTACCCTACAATTACTTCGCATTCGCAGCCGTGAAATGCTTCTGATCCCAGATGCGTTTCGCGGTTAAGTCTAATTTCTTCCGTTAGGGATTCGCAATAAGCGAAAGCCCTTTCACCAATAAAGGTTGCCTGCCTTGGTAGGGTAAGGTTTGCCAGCTGGTTGCAGTCGGTAAAGGCGAAGGCCTCGATGTGGGTCACGCTGTCCGGGATTGTGACGTCCGTAAGGGAGTAGCAATCGAAAACGCCCTGTCCCCGATGGAGGTAACCGTGTCGGGTATCGTCACCTTTGCCAGCAGGTCACACTGGGCAAATGCCCCTTCGCCGATAGCCGTTACACCATCGGGTATTGCTATATCCCAAAGGGGGACACGGTCGTTGAACTCCCCTTCGCCAATGTTTCTTACACCCTTAGGAATCACAATGCCTGAGTCGCCTAGTTCCACCCTTTCCAGAGGACCGCTGGCATCAATAATGAATATCATACAGTAACCTACCTTTCGCCGGGCCAGGTGCCTGGCACCATTAACACTAAATAGACGCACATGAACTACGTTCACCCGGAAGAATGATAGACATGTGCGGCTATTACCGCGCTAGTGCGCGGTTCTGGAGCGTAGCTCCAGTGAATGCAGGCGGGCTTTGCCTGCCGGAATGTCCGGGAGTATGAGGGTGGAACCCTCATCTATCAGGGCAGTTACTAAGCCTCGCTGTGTTCGTTGTAAACGGGAGCTATGCGCGAAAGTCAGGCGCTACCTGTGAAGATGAAGGAGTGTTTAATATTACACACTTGAGGTTCTCTGTCATATCTCTTTTACTTACTATGATGCTCATTGCATCATGTGGTTCCACTCAAACCCCGGTCATCACCGTTCCTGTTATTACTACGCCTGTGCAGTCTTCCCCTTCCGAAGAACCGCAAGTCAGCACTGTTCCTGTTTCTGCATCTGGTCAGCAACTGGCGATTTATTACGGGTTGGATGTGAAGTGGCTGAACATGCGCTATGGTTATGAAGATACTATAATCTACGAACGCGGAAGCAAAGACGAGCTCTTTACAGTGCATGTCAGGCTGCTGAGGGCTGGTGACGGTGCATGGAAAGCCGGCTACTGTGACGACACAGGCGAAATAGTTATACCGCTGCAATTCGATCAAGCCTAC
The DNA here is from genome assembly GCA_009783675.1 of Symbiobacteriaceae bacterium. Classification (GTDB taxonomy): domain Bacteria; phylum Bacillota; class JAAYKD01; order JAAYKD01; family WRDA01; genus WRDA01. The sequence goes on from WRDA01000266.1 coordinate 1,445, forward strand.
TCTTTCATCGATGGTTTGGCTGCTGTAAGTCAAAATGGCAAGAGTCTGATCATTGATACAACAGGAAACATTGTGTTCGATGGCAGTGAGTACGACTTTGTTCATCCTTTGTCGGGCAAGTTTCTTTCAGTGTATAAAGATAGAAAAAGCAGTGTGGTGGATCTGCAGGGAACAGGTATTCTTCCTGTTCAAGCAGAGAGTATAGGCCTTTTGGAAAATGGTCTGTTCATTGCTTTCGATGGAGAGTTTGTTCAACCGCGACTGGCACGGCTTTACGATAAACAGGGAAACCTGATCACGAAAAATGATTACGAAACCATCTACTCAGTTGAACATGAGGACGATCCTATGGCCGCAGAAAGGGGAGGTATGTGGGGTTTCCTGGATCGAACAGGTCGTGAAATAACAGCATTTGACTTCTTAGCACACGACTTTCGTCTCTTCTCTGAAGGTTTGGCAGCCGTCGCACAGGATGGGAAGTGGGGCTACATTGACCAGGAGGGCACCCTGGTAATCCCCTGTAGTTATGATTATGCTTACTCTTTTGAAAACGGGTATGCTTTGGTTGAACTGGAGGGTAAGTATGGCTATATTGACAAAGACGGTAAGGTTTTAATTCCCTGTATTTATGACTATGCCGAAAGCTTCATCGATGGCATCGCCGTCACTGCCAAGCATATGGGTGAAGAAAAAGTATACTCAGCCATCGACCATCAGGGAAACGTAATCTTCGAGAGCGCTGATTTTGAAATAATGCACACTTACACTTCGCCATTCTTCGCCGCCAGAGTCCCGGGGGTTTACGGAGCCAACGGCAATCACCTTTATGCGCTGTTAGATGCGCAGGGGAACCGCCTGACCGAGTTCGCTTACGGCGGGATAACCGGCTATCAGGATGGTTTATTTATTACTTATGATGACGACTCTATAATTCGCAAAATGGGTGTCATTAATCGGTATGGCTCAGAGATTGTGCCCGCTATCTTCGATGTGTTAGAGATAATCGACGATAAAAGCTGTATAGTATCCATTATTAGTGGGGATTACCTGACGCAGAATCATTACGCAGGTGTCCTGCTGCTACCTGCTGATGCTGCAACACGCAGACCCTGATATCCACTGAAAGCACGGGAGCCCTTTCTTGGACTCCCGTGCTTTCATTGATCAACCGACGACGGCGCCCTGATCGTCCTGGCTGCTGCGGCTAAGCTTCTGGACATGCAAAACAAGGGCGACATGCTGCCAGGAGACGTCTTCATCTCCACGCATATCTGCCCCTCTGCGCCTATTCGTCCTCATCATCTGGTACCCTTCATGGACGCGCCGATTGAAGTAGCCCAGGTGAACAGGGAGGAGATTATTCCCGAACTGGATGCCATCCTCTCGGTGGATACTACCAAAGGTAATCGCATCATCAACTCCCGTGGCTTCGCCATATCACCCACGGTGAAGCAGGGTTACATTCTGAGGGTCAGCGAAGACCTGCTGGATCTGATGAGCATCGTGACCGGCGAAGCTCCCCAGGTTTTCCCTCTGACCATGCAGGACATCACCCCGTATG
>WRDA01000267.1 GCA_009783675.1 Symbiobacteriaceae bacterium
CCGGCGATATCCAGATGCACCCAGGCGGCTTTAGAGATGAACTCGGCGATAATCAAACCTCCGGTAATCATGCCGCCTCCTCTGGCTCCACTGTTCTTGATATCGGCAACAGGGCTCTTATACATCTCTTTATACTCATCGACAATCGGCATTCTCCAGAAACGTTCACCGGACAGCTCTGCCGCAGAGATAACATCCGAATAGAAAGAATCACAATTAGCCAGGATGGTTGCGAAGATGCCCCCAAAAGCCTGAGCACTGGATCCGGTCAGAGTTGCTGCATCGATGATCCGGGACGCCCCAAGCTTCTCGGCATAGGCTACGGCATCTGCCAGAATAAGCCGCCCTTCAGCGTCAGTAGATATAATCTCAATAGTCTTGCCGGTCATTCCTGTAAGGACATCTCCAGGTTTGAAAGCATTGCCATCAGGAAGGTTCTCCGTAGCAGCGACCACACCTATGACGTTCCTCCTTGGTTTTAGGGTACCCACAACCTGCATGGCGCCAAGGACTGCCGCTCCTCCCCCCATATCACCCTTCATAGCTTCCATACCTGCTCCAGGCTTAAGAGAAATGCCTCCGGCGTCGAAGGTCAGGCCCTTGCCGACCAGAGCAAGAATATCTTCCGGATGCTCAGGATCGCCATCGTGCCTCAGAATGATCATTTTAGGAGGTTGCGCCGATCCCTGAGCAACTCCCAGCAGGCAGCCCATCCCCAGACGCAGCATATCATCCTTTTCCAGAACATCAAGTTTCAATCCGGTTGCGGAGGCGATCTTGGCAGCTTCATCCGACATGTGAGTCGGGGTCATATAGTTTGCCGGCAGAGTGGTTAGTTGCCTGGCCAACCTGGTTCCTTCAGCCATAGCGATGCCTTTGTTGAACCAGGGATAGGACTCTTTGAAACAATCCTGGCAACTCTCTACAACAACAACTTCCTTGAGGGATGTAGTACCTGGCTTGGCTTGAAGTAGATCACTCCTGGTCAGAGCCAGAATCGTTCCTTCAGCAACTGCCTGCGCTCCCTTGCAAGGACAGAGTTTTCCTTCCACGACCCCATGCAAAGCTGAAATGATCTTCTCCACTTTACCCTTGGCAGCTATTTTCACAGCAGTGCCGCTGACCTGACGCAAGCGATCCATGGTGAACTCCTCTATCTTGCCGAGACCGACGATAACCAGTTTGCCAATCGGTAACCCGGAAGGATAAAGGACTGTTGTTTCATTGAGTTTGCCTGTGATTTCTCCAGCCTCGATGAGACCCTGAATCAACCCACCGATCTTGGCATCGCAGGCCAGAGTACCTGCGGTCAGCCTAATCTGATCGCCTTCCTGATAAACAGCCTGGATCATGGCACAACCGGCGGTTTCCAGTATCTCTCCATGAACATAACTTAATTGCATGCTGGTCACTCCTTCTCTCTAATAGTCATTTCTGTGTGAGCCAGGATCTTTGACCTGGCAGACAGTTCTACCTGCATCTCTATTCACCGGGATGCAGTTTGTTTCCTGCCAGTGGATTACTCCTGCAGAACCTCAGTACGATTCATCCGATAGATAATGTAGCCTCCAATAATGATACCAAGGACACTCCAAACCGAAGCGGCTTTCAACGGGCCAAGCCACTCACTGTCCAGACGGAGTTCCTCGATCCATAATCTACCAAGGGAGTAGCCGAACAAATAACAAGCAGCGGTATAACCCGGTCTATCTATATACTTACAAGAGAGTTTCCATAGTATGGCGAACATGGCCAGATTCCACAGGGATTCATAGAGGAAGGCAGGGTGGTAGGCGACCCCATCGATGACCATGCCCCAGGGAAGATCGGTAGGAGCTCCGTAAGCCTCAAGGTTAAACCAATTTCCCCACCGACCGATAGCCTGAGCCAGAGCCAAACAGGGCATGGCAACATCGAGATAAGGCAGAATTGTCACCTGACGCCTCCTGGCATAGATCCAAGCCACTGATATTGCTGCGAAGAGTGCTCCATGGATCGCTATACCACCCTCCCAAACCGCAAATACCTTACCTGGTGACATCTGACTATAGACATCCCAGTGAAAAACTACATAATAGGCTCTGGCACCGACAATACCTGCCGGCAAGGCCCAAAGCATGGTATCGATGAGAAACTCCTCGCTTAAGCCACGCCTTTTCAACTCTCTACTGCCGATGAGCAGAGCCACAAGCAGAGCAGACGTGACCAGGATGCTGTACCAACGCAGATCCCAGGATCCGATGGAAATAGCTATAGGGCTCGCCGGCACAGGCATTAAACCACTCTCCTAATCTCCGGCCGGAGGACGATTCAAGTCACGATAAATGTAACTTACAGTCTCTCCATCGTAAGGATGCTGATCAAAAAAGGCCACTCTCTTCTCGCTAACAGGTTCCCAGCGGGTTCGCATTAAGCTGACTGCGCCAGCATCCCAGCTCCTTTCATGATTGGTCCAGCTGAGTCTGGCGTCCCACCATCCGGCTGCGATCATCTCTGCACCATTAGTATAGTCAAGCACATGTTGAGCTAAGGATATTTCACGGTTGAAGAAGGATCCTCGACCATCGGCACGCAGATTGAGACCAGCGATTGCAAACTCAGTCTCTTTTAGTAAAACCAGATTTCCTTCATTATCGAGGGAAGAAATCTCCAACTTCACCCCATCGTCTTGCTGAGTCACGATCATATGGAGAACCTGACCAGTTTTAAGACCTTCAATGGCAGATCCATCCTTGTGGGTATAAAATTCTCCGCTTTTGGGAAACACAGTGCAAAATGTCAGCCATACCCCTTGTGTATACTGAGGAGTTTTCTGCCAGCATAGTCCCACATCGATGCCCCCCTTAGCCGTATAAATCCCGAAGAAAAAATAAGGGACATCGTTATTCATCAGATCGGGAAACCGTTCATGGGGATTGACGTGGAAAGATGAAGGCAGGCGCAGAAAACCCTGAGCTTTATAAGCTCCAGGAGGAGCTGAGACGATGTAG
>WRDA01000268.1 GCA_009783675.1 Symbiobacteriaceae bacterium
AGATCCATGATCTCCAGGACCCGCCTGAAACCGGTCATGCCGCTCTGCAGTCTTTCGAAGAAGCTCCAGAAGCTGTAGATGGGGTTTAAGAAGGTGTTGATGTAGAGGAGGAACATGGTGAACTCTCCTACACCGATCTCCCCTTGCAAGAAGAAATATCCTCCGGCGACCATGACCACCAGGTAGAGAAAGTCGGTGAAGAACCTGATTCCGGAGGACAGGGATCCCATGACCTTGTAACGGCGTGCGCTGGCGGCGACGAAGTTTCCGATCTGAGAGGCGAATTTGCTGTTTTCGAAGGCACTGTTGTTAAAAGCCTTAGTCACCCTGATTCCTGCCAGAGCATTTTCTAAATCGGAGTTAATCTCTGAGAGTTCCTCTCGGGTACGGATGGAAACTTCGTCCATGATCTTTTGCATTCCCAGGGCGAAGAGGATGACCAGGGGCAGGGTGGCGAAGATCATCACGGTTAAGGGGAGGTTGATGCCGCTTAAGATGATGAAAGAGCCAACCAGGGTGACACTGCCAAGAAGGACGTTTTCCGGTCCATGATGAGCGAGCTCTGCCAGTTCGTTCAGATCGTTCACCAGGCGGGACATCAGATCACCGGCTTTATGCTCATCATAGTAAGCTAATGGCAGCTTCTGCAGATGGCTAAAGAGCTGCTTGCGCATATCCGCCTGCATACGCAGACCCACCTGATGCCCGTAGAACTCCATGAAATAGTTTAATCCCGCCTTGATCAGGTAGATCACCAGCAGGGCGATTCCCCAGATGACGAAGAGGCGGATATTGCCGTTAGGGACATAGTCGTTGATAATTTCGCGTACGATGAGAGGGTAGACGAGATCGGCACCAGCCATAAAAATGACGGCAAGCATGTCGGCCAGGAATAGATAGCGGTGAGGACCATAAAAAGCGATAAATCGCCTAATCAAAAGAATCACTCCGTACGAAAATAGTAACACATCGTAGCATTCCGGAAAGTATACTGTCAAGTGAGACAACTGTCACTGTTCACATACTAACCTGTCTGGCCGTGAGTTAACCTTTTAGCTCCATGGTGGTGTCCTGAGCAGTTGCATGTGAACGCTTACGCCTCTGGATAATTTGATAAGCAATAGCACTCGCCAGGGCTAGGGCGGTTACCGTCTGGCCATTATCTGCGCCAGGAGTGTATTGCAAAGCTTTAGGCGGAGGTTCCGATGGATAGCTAATCTCCTGGCCTTGAAGCCACCGGTGAGGCAGTGCAACTAAGACGGGATAGCCAAAATTCTCATCCGCTCTGAACTCCCAGATGCTGCCGAAGGAGAAGCCTGAAAACGATGCGGCCTGCTGCATCTGGTCGTGATTCAGCGGAAAGGAATCTATCATCACCGTATTTCTTTCATCTGTGGCGGACGCCGAAACCCGTTCCCCATTCATCACATATCTGCTGTATATACTCCAGTATGAGTTTTTAATATGGTTGTTCTGCGCATAGTATCCGATCAGGGCGCCAGGGTAGTCCCTGGAACCAGAGGAAGCGGATATATCTCCACTGTTGTAGCATCCCTCGATATCGCCAATGCCTCCGCTGATACCACCGGCACCGGCACATACTGAAAATGCCGTTGCCGTTATCTTGCCGCTGTTGTAGCAGTTTTCGGTTTTTCCCCACGATGAACCGCTGATACCCCCAGCTATGGCGAAGGATGGCGAGGTGGCATCGATTTGTCCGCTGTTATAGCATCTGCTGATATAGGTTTGCGCACCACCGCCACAGATGCCACCCACCATATTCTCGGGGTTCCTGGCAGTCGCAGATACTGATCCGATGTTGTAGCAGTCGCTGATATCAATTTGGCTGCTCGAACCGCATATCCCACCAGCGTTTACGTTGCGTTCACCTGCGTGAATGCGGATTGTAACCTCACTGAAGCAGTAATTGATGGTGCTGTTGTAGCTGTAACCAACGATACCGCCGACATTTATACTCGGAATGGAAGTAAAGGTTATTGCTCCTGTGACAAAGCAATTGTTTATGATGCTACTTTCGGTAGTCGCGCTTATGCCTCCGGCATCTGCGGACATTTCACAGAATCTGTTGTCTATTAAAATATCAGTGAGCCCCAGATTGGTTACTGCAGCCCCACTTAAGAAACCAAACAAGCCAGAGCAAAAGTAGCTGGTTGTTATATTCATCCCAACAAGGCAGTAACCATTGCCATTAAGACTACCAGTAAAGGGATTCGTCGCATCACCGATAGGGATCCATTCGGCTCCGGATAAGATTATATCTGCGATAAGATGGTATCTGCCATCCAGGTCATCGCGTATGGATTCCAGCTCCTCTCTGCTGGATACAGGTATGGAGCCTTCTGCAACGTCTGCAGTGACTGGTAGGATGAAGCTGGTTGCGTAGGCTTTAACCGGAAGGGTATACAGCTCCAACACGGTACATAAGAAAGCGACCACCAGGACTGTGCGCAGGAAACGCATGCTTCCTCCCTCCTCTCTGGTAGGCGCTGTGGGTATCTTTAGATATTACCAGCCAGATACTGTTTTGAAGGCATTGGTCACTTCTCCGATGATATTGGCTCCGATGTCGGAGTTATGCATGACCACCATACCCGAACCATCTGCCGGACAGAAACACATATTGCAACGATAACCGATGTTCGATCCGCTATGTCCGAAAGTAAACCCTTTCTTGCCCGGAGCTACGGCAAAGCCTACCCCATAAGGCGAATTTTCGTATGTAGCGGTTGTCATCGCCTCTGCAGACTCTTTACTGATGACAGAGCTTTGCCCTTTTAGGGCCTTCATCATTGTGATGCCGAAGAGCGCCAGGTCTGACGGTGTAGCCCACAAACCAGCAGCAGCCAACTCAGGCATAATGTTATAGCCACTAGTCAGCTGTAAGCCATGAGCGTTGTAACCAAAGGCGGCATCGCTGACTCGTTCCCGGGGTAGGGGTTGGGCATAGGTACTGTGCGTCATGGC
>WRDA01000269.1 GCA_009783675.1 Symbiobacteriaceae bacterium
ATACTAAAATAGGGGGTTTTACTATGGCGGTTCTAATCAAGGGTGGCAAGGTCTATACCATCGCTAATGGTATCCTTGAATGTGGTGATGTTCTTATTGAAGATGGCAAGATAATCGAGGTCGCTGCTCAGATCGCTGAAAAGGATGGCATGCAGGTGATCGATGCCACGGGTAAGCATGTGATGCCTGGTTTAATCGATTCTCATAGTCACATATCTCTCTTTGGAGATCCTCAGATCTGGGCTACCAGCGATGGAAATGAGATGACTCACTGGAACACAGCACAGTTGAGAGGCTCTGATGCCTTAAACCCGGATGATCCGGCTATTGCAGAAGTCGTCCAGGCCGGGGTGACATGCGTCTACACAGGACCTGGTTCTGCAAATATCATTGGTGGAACAGGGTTTGTGATGAAACTTAGGGGGAAAACTGCTGACGAAATGATCATTCCCGGTACCGAAGGCATGAAGATGGCTCTGGGAGAGAACCCCAAACGTGTCTATGGTGAAGGCAAGAAGCAGTTCCCGGCGACTCGTATGGGCAATGCCGCTGCACTCCGTGAAGCGCTGGTAGCCGCACAAAATTACCAAAAAAAGATCGAGCAGGCTCAGAAAGAAGATAAGCCTTTACCAGATCGCGATTTGAAACTGGAAGCCCTGGTCAGAGTTCTAAACAGGGAGTTGCCAGCTAGAATTCATGCTCATCGGGCAGACGATATTCTTACAGCGATCAGAATCAGTGAAGAATTTGGCTTGGATTATGTCATCGAGCATTGTACTGAAGGTTATAAGATTGCGGATATCCTCTCAGAGAAGAAAGTACGCGCTACTATTGGCCCGCTGCTAATGGGACATTCTAAACACGAACTGTGGAATGTAACGCTGGAGAACCCCGGATTACTGGCAAAAGCAGGAGTCACAGTGGCTATTCAAACGGATACTTCGTCAGGAACCAAATGGCTGCCTGTCCATGTGGGCCTCGCAATCAGAGAGGGCATGGATGTAGAAGCAGCCTTCAGATCGGTGACATTAACACCAGCTGAAATCATTGGTGTAGCTGATCGTATGGGTTCACTCGAAGCTGGAAAAGACGCCGATATAGCTATTTTCGACGGCTTCCCGTTTAGCAATATGACCCACTGTGAGATGGTGTTCATCGACGGCGAAGTGATCTACGAACGGAAATGTGGCTGAGGTTGCCAGGACTAGTCCCGGTGGGGCTATAAACATCAAATCCCCTCTTGCTGTTTGAGCAACAGGGGATTTCTTAACAGATCTGCAGTGTAAGGAGGCTAATCTGTGTCACCGCGATTTCCTTTCATGATCGACAGTAATGGGCAGGAAATATCCGAAGCTATGGAGCTTGCGCTATCTTTCGCCCAGGCTATGCAAAAGAGAGACGAAGGTGGGCTCCCTTTCGTCAGACGAAAGTCTGAAGCACCAACTGCGCTGGTAAAAGTTACTATCCCTGTTTTGGTTAAGCGAGCATTCTCAGCCGATCGTTTCCTCTTCTCGGATCTTAGTCAATTCCTGGGAGATAGACTAAATTTACCGGTGAGACCAGACTTCTCTTTGCGCGAAAACAACTGGCAAATCCGGGAAGATGACTACTTTAGTAATGACGCTCTGTTACTGGCACAAAAATGTGCGTCCATGACTCCTCTGCAGTATGACAGCAGCATCATTACTATTTTTGCTGGTCTTGGCGAAGTTCTTAAAAAAGAGTTCTCTATGCTTACAACTCAGCCATGGGGCGTACCGATACCTGTCGCAGATGATCAGATCGGTAGAATAAGAGGGGAGCAAGAGGAGATCATTCGCTGGTTTTCTCACTTCAATGCTGAAAATGATACTGTGGACCAGTTGTTAAGAGCATTAAAAGATGCTGGATCGAGGCGACTAGAGTTCTTTGAAATGCAAAAAAACAGAGCACTGCAACTCCTGAATGAAGAAATCAGCACCCTGGAACCCAAAGTAAACCAGCAGATGGGTGATCTAAACCAGCAACAGGCATTATTACAACAACAAAAGAGCGCTTTGCAGGTTCGTTTTGCTGAATTGGACGAGCAGATTACCTTATTACAGGGGGAGATACAGAAATACCAAAATACCTCTCCACTTATGGCAGGATACTACAGCGATCGTGTTAAAAAGACCAGGGAAGAGATGCGATATCTCTCTGACCAGCAAGCTAAGAATGAAGAAAGTTTTCTCGAAGAGGTTTCAGCGCGAAGCCTATTACTCAAGCGTCCTTTGGCGGTGCTGGAACAACAGAGGCAACAGGCTGATCGCCAATGGCAACAGGCCATAAATGGTGAACAGGATCTGTTGAAATCTCTTTCTGCGATGTTACAGGAGGTTGCGCTGGCTTATCAACAAGCTAATCGGGAGTTACTCAGCAAGAGTCAGCAAGTAAGCTCTGAACTACCGGAGGTGCTTCGCCTGGAGATGCCCTTCGTGATTGTGCGTATGCAAAATGAAGTAAATAGTCGCTACTTAGTCCTGCCACCAGCGACAGTGCGACCAGCAGGCCAAATTAGCTCTTTCCTGACCGATCTGGTACGAGGCGTTCGTCTGCCCCTTTCCAGCCGTGGAGCAGGTTGGGAGGAACTTGCCAGAATGATTGAAGAGAGAATTAACAGACAACTGCCTGAGAATTTATACAATGTCATCTCAGGATATGACCTCTTACGCAGAGATTATAGCAGTGCTCAGATTGAGGATGGCATCGCTCAGCTAAAACAAAGTAGTCTTCTTTCGGATAAAATGAGTGATCAGCTATTTTCACAGGTGCGGGAGGTCTTACAAGCAGGCCCCCAAGAAGACCCGCAATAATCTTCCTTACAGGTTTCCGGGAGTATGAGGGTGGAACCCTCATCTTTCAAGGTAGCAACTGAAACTGCGAACCGGCAAACACACGAACCGGCAAACCGCACTTGACATCAAGTGCGGTTTTTCCTATAATACCGAGATAATGTCGAGA
>WRDA01000270.1 GCA_009783675.1 Symbiobacteriaceae bacterium
GCTGCCAAATACTGTCAGAGCTTTGGCATCGAGACTGCTGCCATCGGTTTCGGGCGTGCCGATCTCAGTTTCCTTAAGGCCATTTCCTCCAGTGATGCCAATGCGGTCTTCACCAACCTGGCTAATCTGGCGGAAGCCATGGTCTCGGTGGTCCCCAGGAGTCAGGGACAGAATCGCTCTTCTTTTTTGCGGGATGCCAAGTCTCAGGAAGTAGCAACCTGGACTCCTCAGCAGGTATAGACCTTGGAAGCAGACTTCTTCGACCTGACCAAACTCTCCTTCGATGGTGATGCTTTACCGGTTGCGGCCAAGGTCAGGACTGCTATCGAGGACAGTCTGACCAGGCTGAGGCTCGAGTATGCCAACACCCCACAGAACAACGATCGCTTCGGCAAACTGGGCACAATGATAGAGCTGCTGGAGAAATGCAAAGGAGATCTCCTCTCCGCTGATGGTAAAAGCCTGAACGCAGCCAGATATAGGGAGCTGGCTGCTCCCCGCATCGCCAGACTTCTCTCTGATCTGCGTACCAGGCTGGATATTCTCAAATCCTCAGGCAAAGGTTCCTACACCCCTGGTGCAATAAATCTGGAGAGCAATCAATCCGGTCTCTCCCGCAAGAATGTGGAAAAGGTCTTTCAGGAAGCAGGCTTCGTGGCAGCACCGATAATCACAAGTTCGACTTTACCGGTAGAACCGCCAAACTTTACTGGCACTTACAGCAAGTGGCAGTCCCTGAAGGCACTGGCTTCCCCTCGTTATCCGCAGCTGGCATCTCTAGAGGATATTTACGACTTCGTCGCTTTCGTCGCCGCTTATCTCTCCTATGCCAAGGGCGATACGGCTGACGGATATCGCAGACGTCACGACCCTGAAGAACTACGCATCGTCTTGGACGAGTTGGCGGCTAACGCCAAGCTGGCTAAAGCCACCAGTTCGGATGCTCTGGGTAACCTGTGCAAAGAGCTGACCAGCGCTTTTAAATCCCAGATCCTGACATCCCCGGAGCGCTTCGAAGCCTTCCGTTTTCATTTCGCCTACAAGGGCAATGCAGAGCTGGCTGCTCTCTTCGAGCTGCTGCGTAAGGCTCCACTCACTCAACGCAGGGATCCCGGACTGGCGGAGCCCTGTCTGCTCAAGATCAGGGAAGTCTTGCAAAAGGAACTCGGTAGGGCAGTGGATCAGGAGACTGTCCTGGCTGTATATAATGCCGAAGCTCAGCTCAGCGGCGATGACCCTTACGATTCCCCTCGTTATGCTGTAGAGGTCACCTGCTCGGTCGATGGTCATATTTCCGAGTTCGCCACCATCGAGGAGGCTCAGCGTATCAACCAGTGCCGTAACTGCGGCGCCCCTCTCTTCAAGGAGTGCTTGAATGCGGCATGTCGCCGATTGGTTCCTCTCAGCCTGACTAAATGTCCCATCTGCGGGACGGTTTTCCCAGATAAGGAGCGGGCACAGCGCAGTCTTCAGTCTGCCGAAGAAGCGCTGCTACGTCAGGATCTGGTAGAAGCGGAGCGTTTGGTCCAGTCTGCTCTGTCTGCCGATCCTGGGGTACATATGGCAGTAGATACTCTGTTATTAAAGCTGGCTGCTATCAGGAAAGAGTACCAGATACCTCTGGAGGAGCTGCAGAGCTTTATCGACAGACGGGAATACCATCAAGCTTCTCAGGCCCTGCTAAGGACCAAACAGCGTTACCCCAAGCTTAACCTGGCAACCCAGGAAGAGCAGATCAGAGCTGTCCTGGAGAAGGCAAGCCGTGATTACGACGGTGCTCGCACTTTGGACAGAGTCCAGCGCGCCGATCTATGCTTTGACATCCTGCAGGCTTGTTGCGATTATCCGTCTGCTATTCGTTATCTGCAGGAAACCCAGCCCCAACCCTGTGCCTCCCTCAGCGGCAGAGCCGAGAGTGGCTCCGCCGGTATTCGCTTATCCTGGGAACGATCGCCAAACCGTGGCGTCGTATATACCCTGGTTCGCTGCGAAGGGGACAGGCCACCTGTCGGTGTCGCCGATTCCGACCCCACTCTCATCACGATCTGTACCGGAATAGCGGAGCTAACTTATCTCGATAACCGCATCGTCTCGGGCGTGCAGTACTCCTACAGCGTCTTTGCCTCTTTCAACAGCCCCGATGGTGCAATTTCGCCGTCCAAAGGTGCGACCATCTCCTGGCTGGCTGGGGTGAGCAACCTCAGGTTAAGCCAGCGCGCTGCTGCCATTCTGCTTAACTGGGAGGCTCCCCCTAATTGCCGTGAGGTCTCTATCCAACGCAGGACGCAAAACGGTGAAGATAAGGAGTTTATCTCCACTTCTGGTTTTTTAGAGGACGATCAGATCCGTTATGGCGAGCGATATACCTACACCGTCTGTGCCAGATATGGGTCTTCGCAGCAGAGCGAGGGGCAAAGCATCTCCCACGAACCATCCCCTGTGGTTCCCGTTTTCACCATTGAGGTGCATCCCGTCGGGGGAGATACCTACAGAGTCAGCTGGGATCTGCCCTCGGGAGTAAACCTTCGCCTGCTGGTCAACGATCTGGTCGTCGCCGAAGTCAGATCCGAGCAGGGTGGCTACGAGATCCTCTTGTCTGCCGATGGCTGGCATCTGGTCAGCGCCAGTGCCTGGTCCGCAGGTAGCTGGCAGCCCTGCCGGGAGAGTCTCCGCATCAACACCTACCAGCCCTGCCCAATCGACGAAAGGCAGAGCAGTCTCAGTGAGGTGGCCGGTCGTTGTCGCCTTCATATTGTCTTGCAAGAACCCCTTCCCTACAGCGCCGTCGCCTTCACTTACTTCGTGCGCTCAGCCAGGTCCTCAGATGCCGCTTTACCCTGGGGTAGTGAAGAGGAAGCCATAACCAGGGCTTCGGATGCCCGCCGAGTGACCATCGCCGATTATCAGCGTAATCGGGGGTTGTTGGATCAGCGGCAGACCGGGGATGAAGAGGCTTACTATGTGTCCGTCTTCAC
>WRDA01000271.1 GCA_009783675.1 Symbiobacteriaceae bacterium
CTTGACGACATCTACGCTGACTTCAAGCGAATCGAGGTGCAGGATGGCGTTCCCCAGACCTGATCATCACCTACATCAAAGAGTATGAATTCTGTCATTAGGAGGCTGTAATGAAAAGTATAGTTACTATCCAACACACCCAGTCGGTACACCACGGTACCAACAACATCGGCTCATGGACTGACTGGGAGCTTTCCGAGTTTGGACGCAACCAGGCGGAAAACATCGGTCGCAGGCTTGCTGAGGAGCTTCGTGGAAAAGAGTATAAGATATTCTCATCCGATCTACTTCGTGCCAGACAAACAGCAGAACCTCTCGCTGGCTATATGGGGGTCGCAGTAATGCACCTGCAATCTCTGCGAGAGATCAACCTGGGAGAAGCTGTAGGTAAGACCAAAGAGTGGGCATCAGCCAACACCACACCAGGCTGGTCCAGGGATTCTTATGATATACCTGAATTTGCCGGTGCAGAGACATGGCGCGAGTTCTGGAAGCGCGTCAGCGATGTCCAGGCTGATATGCTTACCAGAGATGAACACAATATTATATTGGTTTCGCATGGCATCACCCTTAACGCATGGTACCACCTGTGGATTGGCTCTGAGTTTGGTGTCGTCGATTACAACGGATTGGCGGGAGGAGTCTCGTTTTACCAGGTTGATGATCATGGAAACCGCACTGTCATCCGTCTTAACGATGCCTCGTATATGGTATAAACAAGGACATCCAAATGTAGCAAGAAATCATGGGAAAGATCGCACTCATATGCAAAAAAGAGAGCCTTTTCAGACTCTCCTTGTGCATTGATGATAGTTACAGTAGCTTAGCTCACTGCCGAATCTCTTCCTTTATGGCGATGACTTCATATAATCCTCAAAGTCTTGCAGTGGCGCGTCAAAACCCTCAACCATTTGGACTTTACCTCTAAGCATTCCCGGCTTGCGCTTCTTCGCGATCGGGGAGCTTCCTGCTGATATTAGCCCTCCTCAGAAGCCTGTGTTGCAGAGATACATCGAAAGATACTCGGAATATCGCATTCGGACGAATAAAGGAGTAAAGGTATACAGTATGACAGATTTTGAAAAAATAAAAATGTACTATGATGCGAAGGATGAGTGGGCGAGGCTTGAGGTGCCTGGAGGAAGGTTGGAATTTGAACTGACCATGGCGATAGTCAAAAGCCATCTGCCGCAAAGCGCAGAGATACTCGACCTAGGTGGCGGACCAGGCAGGTATACGATAGAACTAGCCAAGATAGGTCACACGCTCCATCTGGCTGATCTGTCACCGAAGAATCTTGATGTCGCCAGGGAAAGAATTGCTGAATTAGGTGTTGGCAATATTAAGTCTGTCACCCAGGTTAATGCAGTCAACTTAAGCGTCTATGTCGATGAGTCTTTTGACGCAGTTTTGTTACTCGGACCTCTATACCATCTAACCGATGAATCAGAACGTCTTGCTTGCATAAAGGAAGTGAAGAGAGTCCTAAAGCCGCAGGGGCTAGTATTTGCCTCTTTTATTCCATTTCTTTCCGGAGCGATCGGGGTGGTCGCACGAATGTTTCTAACCCCCAACCAAGTTGATGTAGAAACACTTAACCGAGTATTTAATCAAGGCGTTTTCCATAATAACACTGTTCAGGGGTTTCAAGAAGCATATTTCCCCAGATCGGATGAAGTAGTATCGCTATTTAGCAACAGCGGGTTTTCAAAGGTACTGCTTCGTTCTATTCGTGGCTGGGGAGCTACTATGGAGGAGCAAATATACAAACTAAAAGAAGAAAACCATGATATGTATTCATCAGTTATGGAGTTAATAAATACAACAGCTGATGACTCCTCGGTTGTTGACATGTGTAACCATGCAATCTACATTGGACGAAAGCTGTAACCATCGGGGATTACTAAGAAAGGTACTCTGTCATTAGGAGACAGCAATTTACTTTAGCATGGATGCTGGGTTTTTCGGCTAAAAAGAAAGGGTGATTACAGCAGGTGTATAGTAGACAGAGTATCATTCACCAACACGTGGATCGCATGATCCAGGATATGCCTTCACCGAGTAAGCGGCTCGTTGCGAAAGGACACCTCGACGGTGTTTCTCTATGCTGCACGCTCCTTGCTCTGAAGCGTGGGTTAAATGCAGAGATAGCAACTATCTGCGGAGCACTCCATGATATCTACACCTACAAGACAGGCAGCTCAGTGAACCACGGTCATAACGGCGCAGAGATGGCTCGGGTAATTCTGAAGCGTCTGGGCGACCTCTTCGACGACGCAGAAACGGAGCTGATATTGTCGTCCATCTTTCACCACAGCGATAAAAGCGAAATCCATGGAGCTTATGAGGAACTATTGAAAGATGCCGACACACTGTCACCCCTTCTTTACGATGTTGCCTTACCACCCATTAATAGCCCGCGACGAGTCCGCGTCGAATCAATGGCAAGGGAATTGGAGCTGCTGCTTGAAGCCGGAGGCATCATTGATGATCCGGAGTTTGCAGAAATACCGCTTCACAAAACGCAAGAAAACCGTCGCGCTATGCTGTCCGAAACCGCTGCCAGCTTAGCCTCCGCCGAAATCGTAGGCTCCCGTGATGATGCAGCGTTCATGAACCTCATTCGTTATTTTCCGGAGGATAACGCCGCTGACGAGTTGATAAATAACTGGTGTGCCGCATTCGTATTTCACTGTTGTCAAGAGGTGGGTTTTATTCTGCCTATCAGATGGCTCACCTTGCCGAGCCGTTTTGCTGGTATATCCGCCTGGACTGCCTGGGCGAAAAAGCTGAGTTACTTCCATGAAGGAAAGAATGGTTTTCTTCCGCAACCCGGCGATATAGTGGTATATAACAGCATCATTCCTGTGGCAAACAGGCGAGCAGACCAACAGCATCAAGCTGTCGATCACATGGGTATCGTCGTCTCCTGCGATGGGAAGGAGCTGATAGCAGCTGAAGGCAATGTCGA
>WRDA01000272.1 GCA_009783675.1 Symbiobacteriaceae bacterium
AGTTATGCTGGCACAACTCTCGCCAAATGGCATCCTCACCTTTTTCTTATCTGTCTTCATCTATCTGGCGCTAATTGCCCTACGCTTCTTCTTTCCCCAGCTTTCCAATATGCTTATCGTGCCATTATTCGACTGGTACATCGGTTGGATTGCCGACATCGGCATCTTCGGCACCCTCTTTCGCCAAAGTATTTTGCTCCTTAGCTCGGCTCTGATTTTCTTTGGCTTAGGCTGCCGCATGTTCGAGAGTAAGGAGCTGTAACAGGGAGGTGTATAACTATGGGTTTAGGAGGCAGGTTCTTTGCCAGGAACACCACTGCTGTTGGGCTGGCTCTCTGCTTTACCTTGGCTCTCCTCGCCGGGTTTTACAACCTTTCACCCAGACTTTTCCCCGGTAGCGGCTTAGACATCGCCACGCAAAGAATGCTCCTCTTCGGCTCCGGCTGCTTTATTATTACCTTCCTGCTAGCCAGTATATGGCTGAACACTTGGCTGAAGAACAGCATCATCAGACCCTTAGACGAATTAAAGAGGATAGCCCAGGACATAACCGAAGGCGCACAACTACCGGAGATACCCAGCTTTGGTGAAGGCGAGGTAGCTGAACTGGCCCAAGCCCTGGATCTGCTGCGCCTGCGCCTTAAAGAATCCCTGTGGCAGAAAACCAAGGCTGATGAAGAGCGCGTCTTCCTCATCTCCAGCATATCCCATGATCTTAAGACGCCCCTCACTGCTCTGACAGGCTATTTAGAAGCTATCCAGATTCCCGAACTGTCTGAAGAGCGACGCCAATATTATCTGCAAAACGCCGAAAAAAAAGCGCAGCAGCTGAGCACCCTGATCGATGATCTGCTTCTGTTTAGCAAACTGGAAGCCGATCAGGAGATACTGAGCATCGAGACCGTGGATGCGGAAGAGTATTTTAGGGAGGTCTTTCAAGAACAACTCCCCCTCTTCGAAGCCATGGAAGCAGTCCTTAGGCTGACCATAATGCTTCCCGAATCGGTAAAGGTCAACCTGGATCCACTTCGCTTCAGAAGAGTGTTACAAAATATACTGGATAATGCCCGCCATCATATTCCCATCAAAGATGGCGCGGTGGATCTGGTTCTACGAGCTAATCTCAGCGATCTTCTGATCGAAATCCGGGATAATGGACCGGGATTACAGGCAGGCGAAGCGGAGCTTATCTTCCAGCGATTTTACCGCGGTGACGCTGCTCGTTCGCAAATCGGCAGCGGCTTGGGCCTGGCTATAGCCAGACATCTGGTCACTCTGCATAAGGGCAGTGTCTGGGCCAGAGAAGGTCGCGGAGTTCACGGCGGTGTCCCCGCAGAAGAGACCAACGCAGGCTGCGAAATCATCATATCCCTGCCCCGCTGCTGAGAAACCGCATGACGCCAGATTCGAATGCAGCAAGTGAACTACTCACATTATTGCCTTGTATGATCCAGGCAATATTCCTGTAAAGCAGGTGCATAAACCATAAAACGCATACTCATAATCGAAGACGATTCGGCTATCTCCGAGCTGCTTTGCGACTATCTGGGCATGAATGGCTTTGCCACCGTGAATGCCTCAGATGGTCTGACCGGCTTGGATCTCCTGTGCAGTGAGAGTTTCGATCTGGTGATTCTGGACCTGATGTTGCCTGGGCTAGATGGCATTTCACTGCTGCAGCAAATACATCAGGAGCTGGAATGTCCTCTGCTGATCCTCTCTGCCAGGCAGGACGAGTTTTCCAAGATTAAGGGTTTGTCTCTGGGTGCAGATGATTATATAACCAAACCCTTCAGCTTGGCTGAGCTTTTGGCACGGGTTCAGGCCCATCTGCAGAAGCATGAGCGTATAAAGGCCAGATATGAAGCGTCCGCTTCCCAACGAAACCTGCTGACTGTACGCGGACTTAAGTTGGAAGCCAGTTCTCGTCGGGTATGGGTCGCTGATAAGGAGATAACGCTTACCGGCAAGGAATTCGACCTGTTGCATCTGATGATGAATAACCCCAGCCGTGTCTTCAAACGCGAAGAGCTATTTGAGCGCATTTGGGGTGTTGATTCCCTTGGTGACCTGCAGACCGTTACGGTACATATCGCTCGCCTGCGTGAAAAAGTGGAGATCGACCCCGGAAAACCCCAGTACATCGAAACAGTATGGGGTGTTGGTTATCGGTTCAGAGCCTGAGAATTATGGAATAACAAATTATCGTAATCATCACCGATAACATGATCCTTCATCGATAGAACTCTCTGATACGATCCCCCAGCACCCCTTTGACAGATCCATAGCGAAAGAGGACGCTTCCCTTGACTCCGGGATTATCAGCCAGCATATTTAGCTGACGCAGTATTTCGCCTCGCCAGAAGGGGGGCTGATCGTCCTGTAACTCCCGATAAGCGGCCAGCCCCACATAAAGATCGACATCAGAGTTTTGACAGAGGTCGACCCACCAGTTTAGCACGGCCTCAAAGTTGGCAATATCGAAACCGATATACCAGTAGATCTGCGGGCAGATATAATCCAGCCAGCCTTGGGTTACCCACAAGCGCGTATCAGCATAATGGGCGTGATAGGATTCCTGTCCTCTGGTCGTCGGCACGCCTCGCGGGTCATTGGCGCCATTCATCCAGATAGCCGCCGGTGAGATCCCCCAGCGCACCTGTCGCCCCAGCTCTGTATTCAGGTTGCGAATCGTTGACTGGATATCCCTGATCAGAGTATTGACATTCTCCCTGCGCCAGTCAGCCAGGGACAGACCTCCTCCATATCTGGCGAAGGAGGCTGCATCATCGAAGTTGGCTCCGGGATAAAAGTAGTCGTCGAAATGAATGCCATCCACCGCATACCTGCGTACGAGTTCGTCGATGCCATCTATAATCAACTGCCTGGCAGCTGGTAATCCGGGATCGAGAAAGAGGCCGACACTACCTGTACCAGTGGACCA
>WRDA01000273.1 GCA_009783675.1 Symbiobacteriaceae bacterium
AAAACCAGCTATTGCCTGCATCTCCAGCGTCTTCATCTGCTCTACCAAATCGGCGATCTCCTTGCGCTTCGCCGGATCGCTGAAAGCCAGGTAAGCTTCCTTATTGCCGCTACCTCCTGCTGCCTCCCAGATCTGCCAGGAGATGCTGTGGATTTCATCATAGTAGTCTGCAATACGGTTGAGATCAGCATCCTCGCCGGCTTTGTGATGAAGATAGCCGCCAAGGTAACTTTTGGCCTCCGCATTATTGCCGACCATGGTGCTATGGAACCAATAGTGTCGCCTCAACTCATCGCTGGGCATCTCGCTGTAAGACTCCTGGGATACATAGGCAATCCAGGCATCGTATGCCGCCAGACCAGCCGCATAGAGTCCTTCTTCGCCGGTATTATCGTTTTTCCCCAGGCTGGTCGCCGTAGCGATTGTCAGACCGTGCTGAATGATTTCCTTAAGGTCACGCTGTGCTCCACTCGGCTTACCACAGATAACAATCTTCCAAAGACCATCATACCACTTTGAGGTGGTAAACATACCATTCGATGCCAGATTAGCCGGATCTCTGGATTGGAAATGGCTCCAGCCAAGCATGGTGGTGCCAGCATCTTCGTAGCCGCATATTATCGAGCACTCTGGTGGACCAATTATTCCGAAAGCCAGCACTGGGATGCCAGCATCGATGCTGGCGACAATACGCTGACGCAACAGGTCGTAGTTGCCTTCCACCACAGGGATTACCTCATGATCATAGCCCAGGTAGGCGAAGGCACGAGAAATGGTGATATCGTGATCATTGACGACCGTCAAATCGAAACTGCTGGGTCAGGTATCCTTATTCCACAGCAGGCCGAAAGCCATGCCGGTCGCTGTCAGGATCCCGTTATAAATCGCGCGTTTCTGATACTCTCGGCCGTGTGCCTGGATAGTCAGCCAGTACACATCCTCTCCGATGGATTCCATCAGAGATGTCAGACAAGCAGGAAAAGCGAAGCTTTCCGGTGAGCGTAGATCATCCTTTAAAGCATTAAAGTAACCCACGCGACGCACATCGAGTACTTTCATTTTCACACTCCACTCGTAATGTTATTTCCGATACTACCATAAAACTATCTTACTGCATAGCAGAAGCTCATCTCATGTTCTCTCAGTTTGCTTTTCGAATACCAACCCTGTCGTTGTCCAGCGGCTACCGGTTTGCGAACCCGATATGACGATACTGTTTTCTTCAAAACATAAGACCGTGGGAATCCAATCCACATAGAACTCATTTGGCGATTTTAGATGGAGAGGCCTTATCTGTTCGCGAGGGTCTGTAATCGACATGCCCTCCACTCGTATGATGAAACCAAACTCTGCGTTTACGTAAATGCCATCTTGGGGGTAAGCGACAGGATCCGGTATTCGGCTGATATCCAGGAAAGAAAGCATTTGGTCTTCCAGGCAGGTCCAGTTCTCCTCGGTGATATCCAGCACCATTTTATGGCTGGGGAAAGCTTCACACAGCATATCCGCTATGACCGCATAATCCCGCAGGAATTCCTTATAGCCTTCCGCCCCGGTTGGTCTGCCCATGTAGTAGGGTTGGTCGTTGTCCCTCTGCCAGATATACTCCAGATACGATGTTCCACGGATCTTTTCCAGGTAATCGATTGTGGCCTCGGTATCCTCCCGTCGCAGGAAGATCAGACATGGGTTAAGGGGTTGAACAATCTCCGTGATCTTCTGGACAAAGCTTAGTAACTCTGGGAACGGTCTGTTCCTCAGCAGATAGCTATATATCTGGTACTGATAGATCGCACTATCGATAATATAGACTTCCTCTGGGTGTTTGAGTGCTTCCGAGGTAAAATGCTGCCATTTCTCCAAAGCGAATTTTGAATACACTTCGGTGGGGTAATTCCAGACTTCATAAGCCAACAGAGCCTGGTAAACCCTCTGCCCATCTTCATCATCATACCGCCATTGTAACTCGGTTAGATCAATACCGACAGTGCTTTCTCTGAACACAGCCATATCAGCGAGGATCGCTTCAGCATCGGGATGCTCAGTCAGGAACAGACTGTACTCCTCATGGGTCAGTCCAGCCTCAGTGAAGAACAACACGGGATGCGGCACGGCGATCTCATGAATCCACTTCGAGCAGATCTCATGGCGCTGAAGCTGTAGATGAATAAAACGGGCATTTGTAGTCTTGCCCGTTGACGACAAGCCCTCCAGCATTATTAAACGCGTGCTTATCATAGTATCTTAATCTCCCTGGTGAGGGCTCATCTGGTAGATAAACCCATCTCGCGAGCAGCTTTGGCATGCCTGTTAGGGTGGATCTTATGCAGCACCCCATCTATCAGCAGTCTGGAGCCGGTATATCGGAAATCAAAGCGTACGCCTGCAGCGATACACTGCTCCCGGAGGTTAATTATCCAGTTCAAGTCGCACACCCTGGCTTCGCGCCCCGATTCCCCCGAAGCCGAAACGCTTCTTATCCCATGCAAATAAGCTGAAATGTCGATTTGCTCCAGAAGTGGACTGGGCACCACAATGCGATTCTTAATGGGAAAAGATAAAAATACAGGTAAGCGCTGATCTGCCATCTCCTGATTTTCCACACTAACACCGATGGTTACGTTATCGTAGCCATCTCCCCAGTCAGCTGGCAAGGAGATCGGAAATCGCTCGATGCGCTTGGTCAAAAAGAGAAAGTGCAGGTCAGGTCGCTGCCGCATCATCTGCCAGGCTTCCAGGCGCCATGGGTCAGCTTCGGGAATAAAGAAATCACTGTAGAAGCAGGTGTTAACGAACTGTCCGCCTTCGATCCTGAACTTAGTAACCTTCTTGCGCGGCATATAGATGGTATCGACAGGCTTAGTAAAATCATCTGTGCGGCGAATACAGCTCTCCCCAAATCGCTTGGATAGCTCACCATAGCAGTAACAATACTTACAACC
>WRDA01000274.1 GCA_009783675.1 Symbiobacteriaceae bacterium
TCCATCATGTTACCGGACCTGACCTTCAGACAAAGGCAGAAGCTGGATGAAGTGCTGATGCTTACTTATCTGGAAAAGGGTATTACCCTGGATAACTCCACAGTATACGACTACTCTCTGGTCAACGGTTACATACCACTTAGCCCTAAACTAAAAGAAATGCCTGTGTTGAGGGATTTATACAGTATTATCGCCTCAAAGACCGACGACCCTGACTATGCAGACATGGCAAGCAAGCTTACTCCATATGTTACAGGCTCCTTAAGTGTATTCAACGGGCAGACCAATGTGGAGCTGGATAACCGCTATGTGGTTTGCGATGTGAGCGATATGACTGGGGATCAGGCAATCTGTCTGGCCATGTACATTATTCTGGACATCTATAGGGATCGTATCCAGAAGGATCTTTCAGAGAAGAAGTGCCTGATCATCGACGAGGTATGGCGCCTGATAGGCAGTGGTGCTTCCTCTCTCACCGCAGACTATGTGTTAGAAATGTATAAATCGATCCGGGGCTATGGAGGTGCAGTTCTCTCGGCTACCCAGGATATCAATGACCTGTTTGCCCTGGAGGATGGTAGGTATGGTCGAGCCATGCTTAATTCCGCGAAGATCAAGCTGATACTGCCCATGGAGGAACACGAAACCAGGGTACTCAAGGAGATACTCGGGTTATCCTCAGCTGAAACAGGATATATTACTCATGCCGAAAGGGGACATGGTTTGCTCTATGCAGGCAGCAGCCGTATTACTCTGGATATCCTCGCCAGTCCAGAAGAACATCGCCTGATCACTACAGACCGCAGTGAACTTGAACTACTAAAGAGGGGAGGGAGATTACTTTGATACTGACGATTTCTACAGAACAGGCGATTTTGGGTGGCATAAGAGTGCATCTTGATCGCGGGAAGTTTGACTTCTATGAGTATACAGTAAGCTCAGCAGATGAGGCACTGAGGATGTGCGAAAGCATTGAAGTTTCCTGCTTTCTGTTTTTTGACAAGGGGCTGCCTCCGGATCAGGAGAACAGCAAAGGTCGCTATGCCCTGATCGATTCCCTCCACGAACAACAAAGTGAGATCCCCATCGTCATTCTCTCTGATCAACCTACGGAACATTTCTACAATTATGCTCTCCAGCGTTGTCACGCCTTCCTTGACATCAGGGGTGGAATAAAGCCACATGATCTTACTCGTGCTTTACGTGCAGTATACAGCCATGAAGATCCGGTATATGACAGAATAGAATTCCAGGAGCAGGCTGATGATAGCGATGCGCCGACACTTCGATTTATGCGGGAGTTCAAATTACATTTTGGCCGCTCCACACATAAAACATCATATGTTAATCCAGATGAGCTTCGGCGAAATGCTAACTCTCCTTATGCCCACCCTGAGACCTGGCAGGATCCATACCAGGAGGAGGTAGTTGAGACCCCTGCTGAATGTATACCTTGGTCCAGCACTGAAACCGATTCTGGTAACGACGAAGTGTATCATTTGGAGGATACTTCGTCGACACTGCAGAGTGTACCTGAATCGCTAAGTAGGGCGATAGTATTGCCTGAGCCGGAGGTCTTGACGGAAGATGACGAGACCATCCTTGCAGATGAACAGAGAAGTGAGAATGATGGCTGGAAGGTACTCAATGCATTCGGTGAGAACCTGAGGCGTATGCTGCTAACCAAGAGGGAACCAAAAGCGAAAAAGGTTGCACAGATTGAGGATTCAGAGGATCTCCAAACTAGCGGAGCAGTCAGGACGGTTCCTTCTATTATCTCAGCCAGGTCTGAATTTCCCGGTAAAGTCTCTATTGGTGTCTTCTCTCTTTCCCGGGGAGCTGGTGCCACCCATACGGCTATTGCAATAGCTGAGTTCTTCGCACGTCGTGGTCCCACCGCCCTCATGGCCTATGACCTTTCTCATGATCTGGAGCAATCTGATATTGATGAGAGAGTCTTCGTCTACATACCTACTAAGCAGGAGATGAATGAGGTTATCGCGGTCATGCATTCCAACATAGTCAGCTATATCGTCTATGACTTCGGCACTCCCTTTGAGCTATACCATAATGGGCTATTGGTAAACTCAAGCTTCTCTGATGAGGAAAAGATCGCATTCACCGAATTGCAACGCTGCGACCGCAAAGTCTGTCTCTCCTTCGCTGCTCCCTGGCATCGAGACAAGAGCAGATTTTTGGAGCAGCATCATCTGGATAGTAACTTGACCCTGCTCACTGAGCGTCAGCGTAACATGGATATTACTGAGCTAATGAATCGTCTCTATCCTGGCATAGTCAAGCGTCGGGGCAGGGGAGCATAGTCGTGCGGGAGGTGATTAATTGAGACGAATTCTGCGAGGATTGCGAAACTTCTTCACCGGGCGTATCTTTCTTTCTCTGCTATCTTTGGCCATAGCCTTAGGCATCGCCTTATATGTCATACCCGACCTCTACAAGAACCAGGAGGCCACCATCATCGTTTGTAGGGTGCGCTTGCCTCTGGAGGTAGGAGACCATATTGAGGACAGGCATCTGGAGTTGACGGAGACAGGAGCCTATAACCTGCCAGTAGGGGTCATCCTCAGCAAAGAGGAAATAATAGGTAATTATGCTCGGCTACCCATGGTGCCGGGTGATTTTGTTTTTCCGGAGAAGCTGACCCCCTACCGGGTAGATGGAGTATTGGACCTGGTGATGGAGGAAGGGTGCAAGCTGCTGACCATCACCCCCAGAGGAGCTGCCGCTGCCGTATCATCCCATATCCAACCAGGTGATCTCATCGATGTGGTAGTACTCAAAGATCAACGTCTACCGGATAACACGGTAACCAGAGTAGTCTATCACCATGATGAATTACTAGCCCTGACAGTCTACGATGTGGAGAACTCCAGTGGCCATTCCCTGGGAAATACCGACACGGAAGAAAATGCTAA
>WRDA01000275.1 GCA_009783675.1 Symbiobacteriaceae bacterium
AATATTCCGATCGCTGTCAGCTGGTCGCAGCATCCTCAGATCCGTCCCATAAAGAGCCGAGAGGGAAGCGGCGCTGATCACCTCAGAGCAATCTCCGGCCTGCAACCGACCCTGACGGTCGATGACGGCCACCCTTCTACCCAGGAGCAGCACATGGTCGGGGTTGTGAGTCGTAAAGACTACGCTGAAACCTTCTTCAACCAAATTGACGATGATCTGCAGGACGTGAATCTGATTGCCATAATCCAGATGGGCGGTGGGTTCATCCATAAGGATGAAAGCCGGTCGCTGAGCGATGACTCTGGCGATGGATACCTGCTGACGTTCGCCTCCGCTGATTTGTCGGTAGGACTTTTCTCTCAGATGCGAGATGCCCATGGCGGTAATAGCTTCCTCAGCACGCTGGAAATGTTCTTTTCCCGGACGTTCGAAGGTCCCCAGGGAGGGAGCACAACCGGTTACTACATAGTCGATGACGCTGTAGTCGAAGGCTGGGACCACCGTCTGAGGTACATAACCAACCAACAGAGCCAGCTGGCGGGGAGTCATGCTGCTCTGTGGCTGTCCGTCGAAAGATATCGTGCCTCGTAAGGGGGCAGCCAAGCCAGCGATGAGGTTTAGCAGAGTCGTCTTCCCTGCACCGTTAGGTCCCAGAATCGCCAAAACCTCTCCGCGCTGAATCTCCAAATTCACGCCTTCAAATACAGAAGCAGTATCATAAGCAAATGACAGATCGTCGATAATGATGCTCATAGTATCTTAGCCCTCTGTCGCTGTAACAGCCAGACATAAAAGGGAGCTCCCAGCAGTCCGGAGAGGATCGAGAGGGGTATCTCCACGGAGGTTGCTGCGCGGGCGACGGTATCGATGACCAGGAGGAAGGATCCCCCCAACAGGGCTGTCACCGGCAGAAGTTTGGTATTGTCCGAGCCACAGAGCAGACGACCGAGATGAGGGATGACCAGTCCGATCCAGCCTATGGTTCCGCTGACACTGACGGCGCTGGCGGTCAGAAGGCTGGCGCAGACGATAAAGATACCGCGCAGACGCTGCACATTAATCCCTACAGTGCGCGCCTCTTCCTCGCCGAGGGAAAGGATATTCAGCCGCCAGGACAGGGCAAGGACAACCAGGCCACAGACTAGTATCGGCGGCGTGATGGCTGAGAGCCGCGGCGTGCTAACTGTCGTCAGGCTACCCATCTGCCAGAAAACGATGGATGCCAAATCGGTCCTCTCTTCGGCGATGAACTTCAGAACCCCAAGCATGGCATTCATAAAACTACTGACGATGATCCCCGAGAGGACCATCATCAGATTAGTTGAGTTGCGCAACAGACGGGGCAGGAGCACCGCCAAAGCCACGGCGATGATTCCGCCGCAGAAGGCGTAGACCTGGATGGTCCCGATGCCGGCACCGAAGAGTATGGCGCAGGCGGCACCCAGACTGGCTCCCGAAGAGACGCCGAGCAGGTCGGGGGAGACCAGGGGGTTGCGAAAGACACTCTGATATACAGCGCCGGAGACAGCCAGGGCCGCACCGATCAACAGGGCAGCCAGGATGCGGGGAATGCGAATGACGAAGACTACGGTATCCATGGTCTTATTAATCGGATTCCCCGCCAGCCTGTCCCAAAGCGCTCCCAGAGCATCCCTGGGGTCGAAGCTGAAGCGACCGACGCAGACCCCAAGGAGGATCAGGAGGATAACCAGGAAGATTAAGAAGAGGACGAGCCTCAGGTACTCCCTGCGGTGTAGCATATTACTTCAGGCCGAGTTGCTCTGCAGTAAAGGTCTGTCCGTAAACCAAGTCGTAGTATGCCGCCGCATCCGCCAGAACCTGATCTAAGGTATAGGCTTCGGGATAGAGGTTGTTCAGCAACCAGACCAGACCGAGAGCGACGGAAGGGGTAGGATAATCCCAGGGCTCCAGAGCGCTGGGGAAGACATAGACCCGTTCATTCTGCACGGCTGAGATGCTGGCCCAGGCTGGGTCGCTCAGGATATCCTCCACGGTGAAGGAAGCATAAACCGGGATATAGATGATCTCAGGATCCCAGCCGATGATCTCTTCGATACTGACATTGGAGAAGCCGCCGGAACCAGAAGCTTCTTTGGCGACATTAATGCCGCCTACGGCCTCCATGATCTCCGATTGCAACAAAGTGCCGTTAGCTACCGAGAGTTGAGAGGAGCTGCCGGTGAAGATCATCGTGGGATGATCTTCATGTTCGGCGACGACTGCCGCAACTGCGGAAACCGTACTGTCGAAGAAGGCGATGATCTCGGCGGCACGCTCATCCTCTCCGATCAGGGTCGCTACGCGCAGCAGGGATTCCCGGATAGTATCGAAGCTCTCATTACTAGGTAGGACGACTGCTGCAGGCACATTGATCTCTTCAAAGCGTTCAACCAGTCCGGCGAAGCGTTCGGGCACAATGGCCAAATCAGCTTCCACCGCCAGAACAGTCTCGAAGTTGATATTTTGGCCAGAGCCAATTTGGACGACCTCCTCCTCCAGCTCAGGATAGACCAAAGCATAGAGGGAGCCAGCCATGTTCTTGTTGCCGAAACCGGCGATGTACTTGCCACCGCCACCTAAGATGACCAACTGATTTAGCGTGGGGTTATGAGTACCGACGACTTTGCTGGCCGGTGCAGCTAAGGTCACAGTGTGTCCCATGACATCAACGATGGAGACCTCACTGCCACCCAGAGAAGTGCCTGGCTTATTCTCTTCAGGAGCATCGAGGGCGAAAGTAACTAAAATCTCATTGGTCTCGGCGAACCAGTCAACCTGGCAACCCAGAGCTTCTCCGGCGAAGCGCAGAGGGATCAGAGTCCGGCCAGTGAGGACAATAGGTGCTGTATCCATCTGTTTGGTCTCGCCATTGAGCAGATAGTCTTTTTGATCGATGGTCATCACCAAG
>WRDA01000276.1 GCA_009783675.1 Symbiobacteriaceae bacterium
CAGGGCCTGATCTTCGTCAAGGGGGAAGTGGTCGCCAAAGCGGAACCCGATAACCTTTTGCAAGCCTTCATCGAGGAGTTAAACAAGATAAGGTTCGTATCGACTTGATGAATTCAAGGTTTTTTGGATTTGACGAGGTATAATCACTATTTTCGCGTTCTTTTTACCCTGTTTCGGCGATTTAGCGCTTGCTTTCCCACTTTGATTGTGCTAAAATAGTCTCACTTTCTGAGAGTTGGGCCGTCGAGGTCCTACTCTCTTTCTACGATAGACGCACGCGAACCGTGATCGCTCGGAGGCATGAAGGATGTGTGCGGATATCATTGCGCGATGCGCGGTGCAGGAGTGAAACTCCTGCCCAGGGGTTTGGGGACTTGGAGTCCCCATCCAGGATCATTCTATCCAAAACATGCGAGGGGTTCACTTGTTATCCCCGAAGCAGGTTTGGGATAGAACATGATGAGGGGGATTGCGGTGACCAGGGTTGCTCACGGTGGACCGATAGTGGATCAATGTCGCTTTCTGGCGGAGCCGATCGCAGAGGAGCTGGGTCTTGAGCTGTATGATGTTCTGCTCCTCAGAGAAGATGGACACCTGGTGCTGCGCTTTGTCATCGATCATGTAGATGGAGTCACCCACCAGCACTGTGAACAGTTCAGCAAGAGGATCGATCCTTTACTTGATGCCGCCGATCCTATTCCCTCAGCATTCTTTCTGGAAGTCTCTTCGCCAGGAGCGGAACGCCTTCTACGTGACGAAAAGGAGATGCTGCGCTTCCTTGGCTATCCCGTACGCCTCCTGATGCGCAAATCTGACCAGGAGGCTGAAGATTCTTCATCAGCGAATAATGATCCGCAGGATTCCTCGCCACTGACTATCGAAGGCCTATTACTGTCAGTGGAAAACGGTGTACTGACCTTGGAAGATATAGATAAGCAGTGCAGAGAGGTATCCCTGGCTAAGATAGAGAGAGCCAACCTTCTATTAGAATTACCTGCTAAACCTCGTGGTAAGAGCCGTGGCAATCAGCTCGGAGGCTCTAAGACAAGCGGGAGGAAGAAGAAATGAACACCGAACTGATTGAAGCTCTGCACCAGGTAGTAAGAGAAAAGCATATACCCGAGGATGTTCTCTTTCAGGCGATCGAACAAGCGATGGTCTCCGCCTATAAGCGTAACTTCGGCAGCGCTCAGAATGTACGGGTGGTCCTCGATCGCGAAACAGGCAGCATAACCGTTCTCTCTCAGCGTAAAATTGTCGAAGAAGTCTCTGATTTAAAGACCGAAATATCTCTGGAGGAAGCCAGAGTGGCTAATCCCGAGAGTCAGGTGGGAGAGTTCTACGATACAGAGGTTACCCCCAGAGATTTCGGCAGAATCGCTGCCCAAACCGCCAAACAAGTTGTCGTCCAGCGCATCCGCGAGGCGGAACGAGGCTATGTTTACGAGCAGTATGTCGAGCGGGAAAGTGATATTGTCACCGGCATGGTACTGCGCAGTGAGCAACGCAATGTCCTGCTGGAACTGGAAAATCAGATCGAAGGTCTCCTGCCCGGCAGCGAACAGGCATATGGGGAGGTTTACTCTCCTGGTAATCGCATCAAAGCCTATGTCATCGAAGTCAAGCGAGCCCCCCGGGGACCCCAAATCGTGGTTTCCCGGACGCATCCTGGTCTCTTAAGGCGCCTGTTCGAGCTGGCTGTCCCCGAACTCTTCGATGGAACGGTAGAACTTAAAGCCATCGCCAGGGAGGCTGGTCAGCGTTCCAAGATTGCCGTGTATTCAGCTAACCCCGATGTGGATCCCGTAGGTGCCTGCGTGGGACCTAAGGGAACCAGGGTCCAGACCGTGGTCAACGAGCTGGGTGGAGAGAAGATCGATATTGTTCGCTGGTCCACGGATATGGCCGAATTTGTTGCCAACGCTCTATCGCCGGCTAAGGCGCTGGCTGTGACCATCGGTGACGACGGCAAGTCAGCCAGGGTTATCGTGCAAAGTTATCAGCTCTCTCTGGCTATTGGTAAAGAGGGGCAAAATGCTCGTCTGGCAGCAAAACTAACCGGATGTAAGATAGATATCAAGAGCGTCGATGTTGGCATCCCACAGGAACAGCTAGCTGTCGATCCTCAGGAGCAAGTTTGATGAAACCACGCAAAATCCCCCAGCGCATGTGCATCGGCTGTCAGCAGATGCGCTCAAAGAGGGAGATGGTGAGGGTGGTACGTACTCCCGAAGGGGAAATCCTCATCGATGAAAGCGGTAAAAAGTCTGGTCGGGGAGCCTATCTTTGCCCGCAGGTTTCCTGCCTGCAGGCAGCTGTCAAGGCTAAGCGTCTGCAGAGAGTCCTGGAGACGCCCATACCCGAAGATGTTTGGCAGGATTTGCAAGCCAGGATGGAGGCGACGACTCCCGGTGCATAAGGATTTGCATGGTCGCCTGGGTATCGCTCAGAAAGCCGGTTTGCTGGTCTCAGGTCAGGATGCGGTTCGCCAGGCAGTGAAGAACGGGACTGTAGTCTTAATCCTTCTGGCTGAGGATGCATCACCCCGCACCCTCAAGGAGTTTACTCTTCTGGCTGAAAGTAAGGGCATTCCCTGGCGTCAGGGAGGAACCCGTCAGGAGTACGGCGCAGCTCTGGGCAAGCCCGATCGAGCCGTAATCGCAATGACTGACCGTGGGTTCGCCAAGAGTATGCTGGCTAAAATGCCGGAAATATAATATAAACATGATACCCCATCCGGGATCGGAATAGGACAATTAGGTAGTAGTTGAAAAGTAACGGCGGAGGGTAGCTGTTATGGAGCTGTGATCCTTAACAGATACCACCATGCGAATGCAGGGTGCTGGAACGAAGTTCCAGTGAGTGTAGGCGAGCTGTGCTTGCCGAAACGATCGGGGAATGGGGTGGAACCCCA
>WRDA01000277.1 GCA_009783675.1 Symbiobacteriaceae bacterium
GAGAGATGATCCGGCAAACGACCGAAGAAGTTACCCACACCCATGGAAGGTTCTAGGACATTGCCGCCTCCCTGATAACCAAAATGAGCAAGAGCGGCATAGATGGCATCGATAACCTCGACAGAGGTATAGTGGGAGTTGGTGATGCTTCTGCGGGCATCTCGGTATTCCACCTCATTCAGGAGCAGGGCGAGCTCCGTGCATTCCGACTGCCACTCCTGATTGAGGGGATCGAAGGCCTGAGGTAAGCCACCCCAACCGGCATATTTGGCCAGGATGAGCTGTTCTTCGCAAGAGGCTGATCTCTCTTCGCTTTCCAGCTGCCTGAGCAGTTGAATGGCCTGAATGTTTTGCTTAAACTTAGCCTTTGGTCCGCCTCCCTGATCGAAGTCATCGGGAATAACGAAGTTGGCAGGAACTACTTCCGGAGCAGAAAGATCGGGTAGGGAAGGATCCGTTGTTAGCTGTTGCGAAGGGGTAAAATCCTCAGGAATTACTTTCGTTAAGTTCGCTTCAACCGGTTCAGTGTCAGGGGTTGAAGACTGTTGCGAATCGACAGATACTGCAGAAAATATTTTCGTTAAGTTTCCCTCATCAGTCTCCTCAGGGGAGGGGAGAGGCTCTTGCGGAGCCCTTACAGCGGGGGAGATTATCTGCGGAGTGGGTGAAGCACTACCGGTAAAAGCAGGTGGAATCTGAACATTGACCGGGGAGGTCGTGGTTGACAGCACCAGCTCCATTAGCTTATCACCGAGGAGAGGGTATTCCAGGCTCTCGCTTATTTCGCCGAGTGTAAAAACTGCCTCATGATGAATACGGGTTATCCAGGTGCCAACTGCATAAGCTAAGGCAGGGTCGTCACTGAGCTCCCAGAGGTATGGATCGATATCTGTGAAGGAGAGGCGCCCCTTGGTGCTGCGGTGCTCCTCTATTTGGACTGCCACAGCAGGCAGGATGAAATTATCGATAAACTCCTCGTCATCAAATATGGGTTGCACGTATCCTGCTTTGTAGAGATCAGACAGAACGGCGCGAGTCTCTCTGGCTGCTTTTCTCAGCAGGATCCCCAGAAACTCGTCATAATCATTGATTGCCTCATGATTGTCGACACGAGTGATGAGGAGTTCGAGTTTGTGGGGAGTCAGGGGATAAAGGTCAGGTAAAGTGTCGTAAGGTCCATGAGTTTGATACACATCATAAACCGTCGCCAGACGAACCTCTGGCAGCGGGGTGTAGGGATTAGTCAGGCCTGCGTAAACTGTGCGTGACGGAGCATCAGGCTTGACACTTCTTCCGGCAAGGCTGGTCCATTGCTTATATGTGCCGATATAGGTAGTGTATGGGTCCTGAGCATGGAGAACGACCTGATTGGCGAAGCTGTGCTTATAATGTCTGCCTGCGAATTGCTGGAACCCCAGCCAGGTATCGGCATCGCTAAGCAGCTCAGCCAGATGACTGCTATATATAGCTTTAAGCTCGCTGGTATTCATACGACCTCCTGGCAGATTTTTACGTCGGAAATAAAAACTGTTGACACGGTTGCACTTGCCTCCTGCTTAGAAAGGCACATCATCATAACCAGTAGGGACGGGGAAGATGGAGAAAAGCATATCCTCCAGCACTTTCCTCTCTACGGCATTGTAGATGCTATGTTCCAGAGCGGATCTTTGTCCAGGGTCCTGCACATGGGAGTCTGTGTTCTGTAAACCCAGGGCTAGGTATTTCCTGTACAGCTCAGGATCAGGCGAAACACCTTTGATGATCATCGATTCTATGCTTTCTTTTAGCTGTAGCGCCGCTTCGGCTTCTTCTCTGGTAGTCATATCAGTAGCGCGAAAGCTCGAAGGATATCCACTGAGTTTAAAATCCATAGTGCGTTCAGCATGTTCGGTCATCAGCAGAGTTAGAGGAAAGATGAAGTCTGTTACCTGATCATTGAGCTGCAGATAACACAGGAAGTCGGGATACCATTCCTGCAGGAAGGAGTAAATCAGGACCCCGAAGTAAGCATTCTTAATCTCCCAGGCATCCGTGTATTTAACCAGCTCACCTGAGGGCATTTGCTCTATGCTGGTGCCTGCTTGTTCACAGTTTCTGAAATTTCGGTAAGCTTGTTTTAGGTCATCGTGGGATGCCATAACAGTTTCAGACATTTTGTATCCTCCCGGTAATGATGTAAGATAAATCTTTATTATATAAAGGAATAATTGGGGAAAGTGGCTGCTAGACGGACTTGTAGAACTTACCGACAAACAAAAATACGTTGTGGCAAGTAGAATATCCTTGTCGGTAAGTAAAATATCTTTGTCGGTAAGTTCGTATTTCACCCTCTCAGATGCAGAGGACAGAATGCTGCCGTATGCCTAATGATACAGCCTGTTCGAGATGCGGGGATTGACGATGGCGTAATAATCATCTTCGCTCATGCTCTCCAGAATGAGGATACAATCTGTGATCAGGCGACATCTTTCTCTGTCAGAAGTGTTTGGGAGAGAATCGCGCAGCCTTAGCAGGGTGGAGTATTTGTTCATATCATGGTAAGAGATGATGAGAGACTCCATTTCAAAGTTAAGCAATGTCATAGGGTAACTCCTTTCGTGATGCATATGCTGATCAGATTAACTGGCGTTCCAGTGGTTTCTCCAGCTCGTCTCGTAACAGCAGGGTGCTGCGGAGATCCTCCAGGAAGGATTTGCCAGCAGCCTTGAGGTAATCGATCTTCAGACCGGGGAAACGAGCCTCAATGCTGCGGATAGTCTTACATAAATCACTGACCTCATCCACTTCTCCATTTACGGAGAAGCCAATGCGACTGATCTGAGGGTGTGCTGCGATATACTGTTCGATCGCAGGTCTGGTGAGTTCTGAGTAAGCGAGGCGTGTCACATCATCC
>WRDA01000278.1 GCA_009783675.1 Symbiobacteriaceae bacterium
CGTCGTAGGGTAGATGCGCACCACCCGAATGCGGGACTTGGTGGGGTTTATCTCTTTGTATTTTTCCATAGAACAGGCATACTCACAAATACGGCAGCCGACGCATTTGTTTATATCAACACTAACAAATTCGTGCATTCCTTGACAACCGTCCTTTCCTATGGCAGTTGGTCTTCAATGATAGCAGCATAGCCAAGTAGTCCGAGCTGCTCCAGTTTTTCCATGGTCGGTACCCCTGCAACAGTCCAGCCACGAGATGAGTAGTAACCATCCAGCATTATATCCAGATCCTCCTGAGAGGTTACCTGGCCTTTGCCCACCCCTGAACGCACCGGATCCTTCATTACCCTGGGTGGCAGATTATCGTCAGCTCTGGTCAGACCCTCGCGGATGTTGAGTAATCTCGACAGATTGCTGATACGCTCTGCAGCCAGATGCATCTCCTCACCGGTCATGGGAATGCCGGTGACTATACTGTAAACTTTCGCCAGCTCATCGTAACCCTGCCATATATTGCGGGTAAATTTGCAAAGGATCAGGGAATCTACCAGAGCATAGAAGTCTTCATCATCCTTGACTAACTGACCCTTGGCGGCATCGGCAGTGAAGCGATCCACCTTGCCACCCAGGTCATGACCATAACTGCCATGTCTCTGGTGGTCGCCGCCACGACGAGATACTGCATAACCCAAAGCGGCAGTCTTTAGCGTGCGGATATCATAGCCGGTCATTTCCAGGCCTTTGATATGCATGGCAAAATGATCCGAACCCTGTCCGATGATCTCAGCTGCTTTCTTTACTCCCTCTGCCATAATATCTCCGACCCGGTCTTCACGCAAAGCCATTTTACGCAACAGCTCTACCATAGCAGCGCCATTGCCGAAAGCAAGCTCTAGGCCCCCTGTATCCTCCAGGGTCAGGAAACCCTTCTCGAAGCATTCCATAGCAAATCCTACGACAATACCCGCACCGATGGCATCGATACCATAGAGGTTGCAGGATTCGTAGGATTTGATGATGGCTTCGGGATCCGAGACACCGCAGTAAGGACCAAAGGCCATAGTCGGCTCGTATTCAATACGGGCAATTGCACCCTTAAAAGAGCCCTCTCTGACCCTGGCTATATGGTCACAACGACAGGGGCATCCTGAACAGGCCTGAATTTTAACGACATATTTCTCGTTGATCAACTCACCGCTGACCTGTTCGATATCTTCAAACATCGCATCATCATAATTTCGGGTTGGCATTGCACCCTGAGCGTTAAGAGTGAGCATGTTGGCCACTGTGCCCAACCCGCGATATTTTGCCGTAGCGGGACCCCTGGCTCTCTCGTGCAGATCTTTTGCCAGCTCCATGAATGCCTCGGGTTCGGCAACTGTTACGCCTTTACTGCCCCTTAAGACGACGGCTTTCAGGTTCTTGGAACCCATGACGGCGCCCAATCCGGTTCTGCCGGCAGCACGGAAATGATCGTTGATAATACAGGCCAGACGGTTGAGATTTTCCCCTGCCTGACCGATCCCGGAAACCCTTACATTCTGGTCTCCCAGCTCATCCTTAATCAGGTGCTCGGCTTCCCAGGTCGTTGTTCCCCAGATATGGCCGGCATTACGTAGGGTTACCGTATCGTTGTCGATCCAGAGATAAACTGGTTTTGCTGCCTTACCGGTGATGATGATGGCATCATAGCCAGCCAGTCGCATCTCGGCGCCCCAGGTTCCGGTAGAGTAAGCTTCACCCAGTAATCCGGTTCCTGGCGATTTGGCGAAAACACCAAATTTGGAGGTGGTGCAGGGTAGCATCGCTCCCGTGGTCGCTCCGGTGACATAGATCAGAGGATTGGCAGGATCGAAGGCATCGATCCCCTGGGGAAGATGATCCATCAGTAGTTTGACTCCAAAACCGGTGCCACCTATCCACTCCTTAGCGAAAGACTCGTCGAAAGATGCGGTACGATGGCTGCCGGTTGCCAGATCCACATAAAGGATTCGCCCGGTGTAAGTATGCAATCTGTTCACCTACCTAATTAGTTTTCTGCCTTGGTATCATAGACAATTAATATTTCTACCTGACTATCCTCCTCCGGGAAAGAGGGGAAACAGGGCTATCCTATCGCCGTCTTGTAATAATATTTCGGCGACATGGTTATGGGCAACGGCTTTATCATTGAGCATCACCATGATATCGCTGCGCAGGGAATCCCAGAGGATCTCTATTGGTTCGGCAGGATTGGTGGCGAAGATTTCTCCGCTAAAGCCAATGTCATAGATTGAGGCCAACTGCTGTAGTAACTGAGATAGGCTGGTCTCAGGGGCTAAGTCGTATGTCTCCTCTGCTTTGGCAGCGGCTGCCCGCAGCGTGCCAAAATACTGGATCCTGATGCTTGCCATCGTTCTACCCCCCCGGAGAAATCGTTCTCGGGACACGACTCTTAGGGCTTCGCATGAATCTGCGTAGCAATATAATATAAAGGGATTATAAAGCACTTGTCAAGAAGAATTTATACTGCGCTATCGCTATCAAGGGGGTACGCGTACCCCCTTGAGTAACCCCCGCGAAGTATGCCCGTTCTCAGGCGCTTGTCCTGAGAACGGAAGAAGTGGGGAAAGGATATGTGTTGTTGCTCCCGCTGCCCCACACCACTCTCTCGCTCCCAGCTGCAGAGCCTGTAGTCTCTTTGCTTCCCGCGTTAATGTTCGCTACGTGTGAAGCAGCTCGCGCATGTAGCTATCTTTTTCAAGTTCCACATATGCATCTTCTGCATAATAATTATTCAACTATATGGCAGCGTACCCTGTGATCGGGGCTGAGTTGTTTGTAGGGAGGTGACTGGTTGACACAGCGGTCGATGCGTTGCTGACAGCGTCCATAGAAGATGCAGCTTCCC
>WRDA01000279.1 GCA_009783675.1 Symbiobacteriaceae bacterium
TCCTTGCACTCACAAGGACTCAGCTACTTATTTCGTGTCCCTAAGTGTCAAACTCCCGATGTTCATTTCCTCGTTTATGATGGAAATCCCTGCTTTACGGAGGTAACTGTTAACACATACATTATTATTCGCTTGCCTGGTATGAAGTCCTGACTTTGACAGCACAAATGTTCATAATAGCCCTGTGAGCAAGGCGAAACCGAGCTTACAGGGCTTAGTCTTATGCCAAAATATGTAGGGGAACAGAGGTTGATTTGTGTAGCAATCAGAATAATCTTGTAGGATTGTGGTTGGCCTACGTGAAGTGGAAATGCAGAAGGAAAGCTATCACTGGTTAACCATTTGTCGTTTACTCTCCGCAACAAGGCTCTTAATGTCAGCAAGTCGCATAAACTTTTTAGTGAAATCAATACCCAGAGCCTTCCCAATCTCGTCGGAGAGATGACTGCGATATCCCAGGCGGTAAATACTGTCTTTAACATGCATACATGAAATGCTTTGGAGACACTCAGCAATCTGCTCCGAAGAGAACCTCTTGCCAGTTGACTTCTGTAATAATCGCATAATGACTAAAGCTATATAGCAAATGAGGAAATGAGACTCTATCCTATCTTTACGAGAGAGATGAATCGGTCTGGCTTCCAGTACCCCCTTGGTAACACGGAAGGTCTCTTCAATCTCCCATAATCCCCTGTAAGTGTCGACAACCTCCTGATCAGACATCTCCATTTCACTGGTAACTATAGCATAATACCCATCGAATTGTTCCTCCTCGCGCACCCTATCGTAATCGAAGATGGG
Organism: Symbiobacteriaceae bacterium; assembly: GCA_009783675.1. Classification (GTDB taxonomy): domain Bacteria; phylum Bacillota; class JAAYKD01; order JAAYKD01; family WRDA01; genus WRDA01. Next base: position 802 of record WRDA01000279.1, read on the forward strand.
AACCCCTCCGGATAGGATCGCTTCACCCGTCTCTTCATTAACAACATAGTTTTGGATGTATTTAGCTGCGCCATAAGACTTGGCGCGGCTTAACTTTTGCGGATCGCTTAACATAGCCATCGCTTTAGCAATGAGTTTCTCCCTTTCTCGTCTGGACTTCTCAGCATGCTTGCGCGACCAGAAGACCACATGCTTCTCAGCGACCTTAACTTGTTTCTTGCGACCATCCTTCTGAGTTACATGAATCACTCTGCTCTCACGCCTACTCTTGATCATAAACTCCGACTCAGAAGAGACTGGTTTACCCTTCATATCCCGATATCCCTTGGGATCGAGAACGAATTGCTTAAACCCGGAAGTGCTGCCACGTATAGAGTATGAGAAGACATAGCCATTAAGTGGGTTCTTTCGACTCTCACCTCCAATGAGGTAATAGATATTGTCACCGGAGATAATCCCCCTGTCGGCAACAACAATGATACGTCCAGTATCATACTTCAACCTGATCTCACCGATGCAATCCCGGAAAGTGGACGTATCAGGAAGACTACCTTCGAAGAGTTTATAGTGTAGAGGGATGCCATCGGCATCAATAGCCAGACCCATTTGCACGATAGGGTCTGATCGCTTCTCCTTGCTGACACCACGTTTACGCAGATCATCCTCAGCATCGATCTCGAAATAGAAATTGGTCACATCGTAAAAGACAACTCTCGTATCACGACCATAGTTTGAAGAGATCATCTCATGGATATGTTGCTGCACTTCGGAAGAAATCTTTGCTAAGAAAGAGAGCGCGCGATAGATATCGACTAAGGAGAAATCAAAACGTTCGAAGTAGCGATCCTTCTCCTCGAATGCTTTTTTCTTGGACCCAGGAGAGAGAATACGGGAGATCACCAAAAGTATCATGATTGAGTTCACATTATAAGAGAAACCCTCGTGTCTTTGAGCATTAGCGAAGAAGCGATTTAGATCCAGCGAATGATAAAGTTTGAGAATAGCAGCATACCCAAGATTTTTAAGATCCCGAGTATCCTCGGAAATACGTTCATCCATATCGAGAGAAAGAGTAACCTTACGCCTGGCGTTCTCTTCTTCGGTCATCTGTCTGGCAACTTCCCTGAAGTGAGCAATGGGATCGGCGAACTGCTTTTCCAACTCGTCTAAATAGCCAAGAGATTGAATGGTTTTTGTTTTAACGATACCAGATGCAGGATCCCAGACACCGTGAACAATGGACAGATACTTGCGTCCTCTACTTTTACCGACTTTAAGGTTCATTAACGTCACCCCTTTGCGAGGGTATTATACTACGTTCCGCCATGTTCCGCAATAGATTTATGCATAACTGAACAACAAAAATATCCTTGCACTCACAAGGACTCAGCTACTTATTTCGTGTCCCTAAGTGTCAAACTCCCGTGCTGCACAAGGCATCTCTCGCTTTCATTGATGAAATTCACACTGATGTTCATTTCCTCGTTTATGATGGAAATCCCTGCTTTACGGAGGTAACTGTTAACACATACATTATTATTCGCTTGCCTGGTATGAAGTGACGTGCTATACTGGACAAAATGGAGGTGGATCCAATATGTCTTCCATAGTCGACAGAGCCATAAACCTTTTTATTGACGAAGGTTACTGCTGTGCAGAGGCTGTGTGGCTGGCTTTTGCGGAAAGCGACGGTATTAGTGAAGATGCCAAAGCTTTTGGTAATAAGCTGTCTTTCGCGTTCTGCGGAGGCACAGGCGCTCAGGACTTATGCGGCGCAGTTGCCGGTGGAGTGTTGGTGCTCGGGCGATGGTTCGGGCGTATACCCGGTGAACCACGCAACCAGGACTTGCCTAAGTATACCAAAGCGTTGCTGGAATCATTTCGGGAACAGTTTGGGCACACAGCATGCTGTCATCTCAAGCCCGATGCGGAACTCCCGGTAGTTAAGCAGACTTGCAAGCAATATGTCATCTTTGTTGTCGCCAAAGTGGAGGAACTGCTGGATAAAGGCATAGGCGAGGAAGACTGCGGCTGACTCAGCTAGATTCCAGGCGGTGCCCGGATGTTCCAGCTGATACCCACCA